>JAFDVU010000140.1 GCA_018268835.1 Acidobacteriota bacterium
CCCATCGTGCAGGCGGCGCAGGCCGCCGGCAGCGAACTGCACGACGTCCATATTCAGGAACCCAGCCTGGAAACTCTGTTTCTTCACCATACCGGAAGGAGTCTGCGAGATTGAACTGGAAAACCTTCTACGCGCTGCTTGCGCGCGATGGCCACGTCGCGCGCCGCAACCTGGTTCCCATGCTGATGCAGAACCTGCTTCAGCCGCTGCTCTTCACGTTCGTCTTCGGACGCGTCATGACCACCAGCGGGATGATGCCGGCGTCCTACAAGAGCCTGCTGCTCCCCGGCATCATGGCGATCAGCATGGTGCTCGCCGGCGTGCAGGCCGTCGCCATGCCGCTGATCACCGAGTTCCAGTTCACGCGTGAAATCGAAGACCGCTTGCTCGCGCCGATCCAGAACCACTGGCTCGCGGTAGAGAAGATCGTCGCCGGCATGATTCAAGCGCTCTTCGCCGGACTCGCCGTGATTCCCGCCGGATGGCTGCTCATGGGCTCGGGCACCAACATCCACTTCGGCAGCCCGGTGGAGTTCCTCACTGTGGCGCTCCTGGTGGCGTTGTTCTCCGCTGCCGGCGGACTGGCGCTGGGCTGTAGCGTCGGCCAGACGCAGATCGGGCTGATGTTCAGCCTGGTGCTGGCTCCGATGATGATGTTCGGTTGCGCCTACTACCCCTGGAGCGCTCTGGCTGCGTTCCCGATCCTGCAGTACGCCGTGCTCATCAACCCGCTGGTCTATGCCAGCGAAGGACTGCGGGGCGCGCTCGCGCCGCAGTTCCCGCACATGAACCACTTGATGGTCATCGCCGCGCTCGCGGTAATCGACTGCGCTTTGATCTGCATCGGCCTGAAGAAGTTCCAGCAGAAAGCGGTGAGTTAGGTGCGTGCCGGTCGCGGCCCGGGTAGCGTCGGCCTCCGGCCGACCTTTGGATCGAACCGGAATCTACTCGGGACGGACTCCAGCCTCTTTGTGCAAAACGGTGTGAATGAGTTTCAGGCCGCCTGAGCCCATCACGTAGTAAAACGTGCCGCACGGGCCGTAATTAAACATCGCTGTTTTGTCGTCGGGCAATTCAAGACTTCCGGTAACGACCAGAAGGCGGCTGTCGAGCCTGAAGGACAGCAGTTTTGGCTCATCCGGCCGGAACGGTCCGCAGTGGGCTACGCCCAGGAACGCCGGCCAGAAGGTCTCGCCGGTCCGGATGTCCACCACGGCGAAACTCGCGCACGGCATTCCGCAACTCCATCCCACAATCGCGTAGTGCCCGGCGAAATCAGGCCCGCCTTTTGCCGCCTCCCGAATGCGCGCATCAAACTCGGCGCGTGTGTCCATCTCAGGCCTTCTAATGACGGCAGGACCCTTTCGCTTTGGTAGCGGAGTAGCGACTCGAAAGTCCTCGAATCTCGGCAGTAGCTTCTTCTGCGCGGGAGCATTCCGCTGAAGGCCGGACCCGACTAACAGGGCGAAGGCAAGCGCGGTCCGTATTCGTGTGACCATCCGCGCAACATGGTAACGCCAATTGACCACCGTTACACTGGGATTGTGCCCACCTACTTCCACGTCGATATGGACGCCTTCTTCGTGTCCGTGGAAGAGCTGTTCGATCCGTCCCTGAAAGGCAAGCCCGTGGTCGTTGGCGGACGGCCCAACGAGCGCGGTGTGGTCAGCGCCGCCTCCTACGCCGCGCGCAAATTCGGCGTCCATTCGGCCATGCCGCTGCGCACCGCCTACTCGCTGTGCCCGCAGGCCATCTTCGTGGACGGCCACCCCGAGCGCTACCGCGAATACTCGCACAAGGTTCACGACGTACTCACCGGCTTCTCTCCGCTGGTCGAGATGGCGTCTATCGACGAGGCCTATCTCGACATCACCGGCACCGAGCGGCTCTACGGTCCGCCGCTGCGAGCCGCCCACATCCTCCACGAGCGCATGAAGAAGGCCACCAATCTGAACTGCTCGATCGGGATCGCCGCCTCGCGCCTGGTCGCTAAAATCTCCTCCGACCAGGCCAAGCCCAACGGCATCCTCTGGGTCGTGCCCGGGCAGGAGGCTGCCTATCTAGCCCCGCTCGATGTGCGCAAGGTACCCGGCGTCGGTAAGGTCACGGAGAAGAACCTGCACGCTTACGGTATCCGCAAGGTCGGCGACCTGTCGCGGCTCGACGAGGACTTCCTCGAGCAGCGCTTCGGCAAATGGGGCCTCGCGCTCGCCGGGAAATCGCGCGGGCTCGACGCCGGCGGCTGGTTCGATTCCGAAATCGGCGCCGACGAAGGGCCGAAATCCATCAGCCACGAGCACACTTACGGCGAGGACACGGCCGACCGCGAGAAGCTCGAATCCACCCTCGCGAGGCTCAGCGAAATGGTCGGCCGCCGCCTGCGCGAACACAAACTCGAGGCGCGCACCATCCAACTCAAGCTGCGCTACTCCGACTTCTCCACCATCACGCGCGCGCACTCCGTCCCGCGCGCCACGCAACTCGATACCGAGATCTTCGAAGAAGTTCGCGATCTCTTCCGCCGCAACTGGAAGCCGGGCGCGAAGGTGAGGCTGCTCGGCGTGCACGTCTCCGGATGGGCCGAGGGCGGGGAGCAGATGGACCTGCTCGGCGAAGAGCGCCACCAGAAGTGGAAGCAGACCCTCGCCGCCGCCGACCGCATGCGCGACCGTTTCGGCGAATCCGCCGTCTCTCTCGGCGGCAGCCTGCGCGGAACCTTCCGCGAGCGCACCCACGAAAACCCGGCCGGACTGCCGGGGAAGAAACCCAAAGAGTAGCGCCCTACTTGAAGTCCACCGCCAGCGGCAGGATGCGAAGGTACCCGCCGCGCATCCACGCGTGGAAGGGCACGTTGCCCATCACCTCGCGCGCCTTCATCTCGATCATGTCTTCCTGCTTGCGCTGCGTCAGCATCTCGAGCAGGGAGCGCTTGGCCGGGTACAGCAGTATCCCGACTTTGTCCGCGGCGGGGATCTTCGCCTTCTCCTTGACCAGTGCGAGCGCCGCGTCCAGCCCGCCCACGCGATCCACCAGTCCCCTCTCTTTCGCCTGCTCGCCGAGCCACACGCGCCCCTGCGCCACCGGTTCGATCTCGTCGAACTTGCGATGCCGCGCCGCCGCCACCTTACCGACGAAGTCGCGGTAGCTTTCGTCGATGCCGTCGATCAGCTTTTGCCGTTGGGCGGGCGAGAGCGGCGTGTAATCGGAATCGATGCCCGCGTTCTGTCCACGCTGGATCGAATCCTTGGTGACCCCGAGTTTGTCGTACAGCCCGCGCAGGATCGGCTTGCCGAACACCACCCCGATCGAGCCCGTCAGCGTCCCCGGATACGCCACGATCGGATCGCCGGTCATGGCCATGAAGTAGCCGCCCGAAGCCGCCGCGTCGGACATCGAAATCACCATCGGCTTCTTCTTGCTGAGCAGGTTCATCTCGCGCCAGATCTCGTCGCTCGCGGTCACTTCGCCGCCCGGCGAGTCGATCCGCACGATCACGCCCTTGACGAGGCTGTCGTTCTCCAGCGTCTTCAGCATGCGGGTGAATCCGTAGGACGTCAGCGAGGATTCGCCGATGCCGTCGTCGCCCGGATCGCCGCGGACTATATCGCCCTCTCCCACCACGATCGCGATCTGCGCCTTCGTGCCCGACGGCGGCACGCGGACGTAATTCGCCAGCGACACCTTCCGGGGTTCCACCTTGAGGCGGTCTTTGATCTCGCCCCACATCTGGTCTTCGAACATCAGGGCATCGACGAGCCCCGCCTTCAGCGCCTGCGACGCGGTGAACGGACCCTGGTCGATGATCGCGCGGACGTCCGCCGCGCTCTTGCGCCGGCCTGCGGCGATGCCGTCCACCAGGTTCGCGTAGAGGCCGTCCACCATCGAATTCATGACCTCCCGCGTCTCCGGACTCATGTCCGTGCGGGTGAACATGTCGCCGAAGTCCTTGTACTTGCCGGCGTGCTCCACGTCCACCGTGACCCCGAGCTTGTCCAGCGTCTTCTTGAAGTACATCATCTCGGCGCGCAGGCCCTTGACCATTACGGGTTCCGATGGGCCGAGGTAGATGCGGTCGGCGCCGCTGGCCAGGTAATACTCGCGCGAGCCGGGTTGCCGCAGATAGGCGAAAACCGGCTTGCCGGACTTGCGGAACTTATCGAGATCCATGCGGATCTCTTCGAGCTTGGCCCAGCCCGAGGCGATGCCTTCGGGTTCCACCACAACCGCCTTGATGCGCGGATCGGCGGCGGCCGCTTCCAGCGAGCGCCAGACGGCGGTCACGGTGACCGGCGTCGGCCCGCTGCTGAGGAAGTCCGGCAGTTCCATGGGCGGCTTTTCGGGTACGTCACCTGAGAGCCGCATCACGAGCACCGTGTTATCCGCGATCTCCGGCGGTTTCTCGCGAAAACGCATCAGGGAGAGGAAGAGCAGGAAGAGGGTCGCGAAAACCACCAGGACGCCCGTGGCCAGGCCGAGCAGGAACTTGACCATAACACTTCCATCGTACCGCCCCCCAAACGGACGCCCGCAGTGCGCTATTGTAGATTTCTCGCGATGAATACGATTTACGGCGGAGTAGAGGCCGGCGGCACCAAGTTTGTGTGCGCGATCGGAACCGGCCCCGATGATCTGGAGCGCACGTCATTTCCCACCACGACCCCGGATGAGACCATCGCGCAAGCGATCGCCTTCTTCCGCGAGCGCGGCCCCTTGAGCGCGCTCGGCATCGCATCCTTCGGACCGGTGGACCTCGACCCGCGTTCGGAGACGTACGGCTACATCACGTCGACGCCGAAGGCCGGCTGGGCGAATACCGATATCTCCGGCATTCTCGGCCGGGCGCTCGGTGTGCAGGTCCGATTCGATACTGACGTGAACGCAGCCGCGCTGGCCGAGTCGCGATGGGGCGCCGCGCGCGGAGTGGATGACGTAGTGTACTTCACGGTGGGCACCGGCATCGGCGGCGGCGCCCTGGCTGGCGGACACCTTGTGCACGGCCTGCTGCACCCGGAGATGGGCCACATGCGCATCCCGCATGACCGCGCTGCCGATCCCTACCCCGGCATCTGTCCGTATCACGGCGATTGCCTCGAAGGGCTCGCGTCCGGTCCGGCGGTGGAACAGCGATGGGGCACGCGGGGCGAAAATCTGCCGCCCGATCATCCGGCGTGGCAACTGGAAGCGCGCTACCTGGCGGCCGGCGTGGTCGGGGTGGTGTGCACACTCTCGCCGCGACGCGTCATCATGGGCGGCGGCGTGATGGAGCAGCCGTGCCTGTTTCCGATGATCCGTGAGGAAGTCGCGACGCTGTTGAATGGCTACGTGCAGGCACCGGAGATCGGCCCGCCCGCACTCGGCAAGGACACCGGCGTTTTGGGTGCAATCGCACTCGCCATGGTTGGCTGACAAGCGGCGCGAAGCTACAATGCAGGCAGCATGCGGCCGCATTTTCTCGCGTGCCTCCTGGCGGTGCTGCCGGCGGGCGCGACGCCTGCCGGCGCGGCGGTCAACCTCGCCTATATAGATCTCGGTGCCGGAGGGAGCGCGTGCTGTCTTGTGCCCGATGGAGCCGGTAATACGTATGCGATCGGCAGCGCCGCGACCGCGAACGGGACGAAAGTCTCGGTTACGAAGCTGGATTCCTCGAATCACGTGACCGGCAGTTTCACGTTCGGCGGAGGGGCCGGCGATCAGCCGCGCGCGGCGGCGCTGGATCCGCAGGGGAACCTCGTCATCGCCGGAACGACGAGTTCGGCCGATTTTCCGCTGGTGCATGCCGTGATCTCGCAGACCGAGCCCGGCGCGCCCGCCGGGTTCGTCATGAAGGTGAATCCCGCGAACGGGCAGATCCTGTTTTCCACGCGAATCGGCGGAGTGGCGCCGGAGAGTTCCATTCTCCTCGGCACCTCGGTGAACGCGGTAGCCGTCGATCCGGCGGGGAACATCTATGCCGGCGGCATGACCAACGCTTCGGACTTCCCGGTCAGCGCGGACGCGTTTCAGAAAAGCGGCGCGGGCGGCGGCGGCTCCTTCGGGCCGCGTCCGTATGGCTTCGTGCTCAAACTCCCGCCGTCCGGCGACCGGTTGATTTACTCCACGCTGCTCGGCGGCGGCAGCGTCAACTGCCTCGGCGGCAGCCACTGCATCGGCAAGAACGCGTATAACTCGGTGAACGCCATCGCGGTGGATGCCAGCGGCATCGTCACCGCGGGTGGCAACACGAACGCACCCGACTTTCCGGCCACCGCCGGCGCCGCGCAGACCGTGTGCCACTGCCAGGAGTACGCCAACAACGGCTTCGTGACGCAGATCAACGCCGGCGGCAGCGGTCTGGTGTGGTCCACCTTTCTGGGAGGGAGTTGGTACGGCTTCCCGCAGGTCCCCTCCGGCACGAACACCGTCCTCGCGCTGGTGCGGGATGCGGCGGGCAACATCTTTGCCGCGGGGCGCACCGATGCCGACGATTTTCCGACGACCGCGGGCGCGCTGCAGCCGAAGTTCGGCGGGCAGGCGACCCTGAGCCCGCGGTCCACCGACGGCTTCGTCACGAAGTTGAACCCCACGGGTACCGCGCTTGTCTTCTCGACCTATCTTGGCGGTAGCGCGGCGGACCAGATCAACGATGTGCAACTCGATCCGGCGGGAAACGCGTGGGTCACGGGGCTGACGGCGTCCAGCGATTTCCCCGGCACGGCGGCATCGTTCACCGGATCGTTCTTCGCCGAGGTGTCGGGGGACGGAGTGAAACTGCTGAACTCGCAGTTGGCGCCGGCGGGCGCGGCGGGGCAGGCGATTCGCGCCGGCGGGACGGTGACGGTGCTGGGGGCGCCGGGGTCGGTATTGCAGGTGCCGGGCGGGCAGGTGCCGGGCGTGGCGGTGCTGGGCGTCGCGAGTTCGGCGGGCGGCGCGGTGAAGGGGTATGTTGCGCCGGGCGAGTTCGTGAGCCTGTACGGCAACCTGCTCGGGCCGAGTCCGGGTGTGGGCGCGATGCTCGATAGCCAGGGCCGCATCGCGCGCCAACTCGCCGGAGTGCAGGTGCTGTTCAACGGAATCGCAGCGCCATTGTTGTACGCGGGACCGGGCCAGATCAACGCGCTGGTGCCGTATGGCATCGCGGGCAGCGCGGATGTCACCGTGCAGGTGACGACCGGAGGCGGCGATTCCGCGACGGTCGCACTCCACGCGAGGGCGGCGCAGCCGGAGGTGTTCAACGCTGGCGGAGCGGCAGCCGCATTGAACCAGGACGGCACCGTCAACTCATCGCAGAACCCGGCCGCGCCGGGGTCGATCGTGACCATCTTCGCGAGCGGTGCGGGTTCGCTCAATGGCGGTCCGCGGGACGGGGCGATCGCGACCACGACACTCTGGTCGCCGTTCGAATCCGTGGCGGTTCTGCTGAGCAAGCGTTCACTCGAAGTGCTGTACGCGGGTAGCGCGCCGGGGCTGGCGATCAATACGCTGCAGGTGAACCTCCGGCTGCCGCAGCAGGGCAGCGGCGGGACGTTTCAGTTGATGATCGGCGGGTACGTCTCGGATGCGTTCTCTCTCTGGGTGCAGTAGGTAGTTAGCAGGCCGGGAGGCCTGCGCTACTCTGGCGCATGGCGCGGAGGTCGATGCCGAGGGCTTGGCACTTCTTGTAGAGATGGCTACGTTCAAGGCCGAGACCTTTCGCGGTGTCGGTCATGCGATAACCGTGGCGCTTGAGTTCGGCGAGGATCTGCTCGCGCTCGAAGGCTCCGGTGCGCTCGGCCAGCGGGCCGGTGAAGGAGATCCCCGGGACCTGGACCTCCCCTTCGCCGGCGGGCAGCGCCAGGCGGACCGCGGCCACGTCCACCGGGCCATCGGCGAGCAGGAGCAGGCGCTCGACCACGTTGCGCAGTTCGCGGACGTTGCCGGGCCAGGGGTAGCGCTGGAGTTCGCGGATGGCCTCCGCGTCGATCGGCTTCGGCTTCCAGCCGTTCACCTCGCATACCAGCGCGGCGAAGTGCTCAACCAGCGCGGGGATGTCTTCGGCGCGTTCGCGCAGCGAGGGCAGCACCAAGGGGAAAACGTAGATGCGATGGTAGAGGTCCTGGCGGAACGCGCCCTTACGGACTTGCTCCTCCAGGTTGCGGTGGGTGGCGACGATGACGCGCACGTCCACCGGGATGGTGCGGTCGCCGCCCACGCGTTCCACCTGCCGTTCCTCGAGCACGCGCAGCAGCTTGGCCTGCATCACCAGCGGCATGTCGCCGATTTCGTCGAGGAAGAGCGTCCCGTGATTGGCCTGCTCGAACTTGCCGATGTGGCGGGCGGCGGCGCCGGTGAAGCTGCCCTTTTCGTGGCCGAATAACTCGCTCTCGATGAGTTCACCGGGGACCGCCGCGCAGTTCAGGGTGACGAACGGGCCGCCGCGGCGCGGGCTGCGCTCGTGCAGGGCGCGCGCGATCAGTTCCTTACCGGTGCCGGTCTCGCCGAGGATGCAGACGCGCGCTTCGCTGGCGGCGACGCGATCCACCTGCGCCATCACGCGCCGCATGGCTTCGCCGGAGTGGACGATTTCGTGCTTGCCGACGCGCTGGCGCAGGTCGCGGTTTTCGTCTTCCAGGCGCTTGAGCCGCAGCACGTTCTCTACCGTGAGCAGGAGCTTGTCGGTGGAGAGCGGCTTCTCCAGGAAGTCCACCGCGCCGAGGCGGGTGGCGCGCACGGCCATCTCGATGCTGGCCTGCCCGGAGATCATCACCACGGGAAGCATGATTCCCAGGTTGCGCAACTCTTCCAGCAGCGTGATCCCATCCTTGCCCGGCATGACGACATCGCTCAGCATCATGTCGAAGGGCTGCGCCTTGACGAGTTCCAGCGCGCGGCCGGCGTTGTCGCACACGGTGGCTTCGTGACCGGCCATGCGGAAGGCGCGCGCCAGCGAGGCCAGCGTGTTGTTGTCGTCGTCAACGATCAGAAGGTGTGCCATAGAGTTCGATCCGGAAGGTGGAGCCCTTGCCCTTTTCGCTTTGCACCGATACGTGGCCGTGATGGTCGCTGATTACGCTCTGCACGATCGCCAGGCCCAGCCCGGTGCCGTGCGTCTTGGTGGTGTAGTAGGGGGTGAAGAGGCGCTCGCACTCTTCGGGAGTGAGACCGCCGCCGGTGTCGGCGATCTCCAGGCGCGCGCCGCGATCGATCGCCACGGTGCGCACGGTGAGGGTGCCGCCTTCGCCCATGGCGTCGATCGCGTTGAGCACCAGGTTGCGCAGTGCGCGCCGGATCTGCTCGGGGTCCGCCGGCACCGCCCGGAGAGCCGGGTCCAGCTTTAACGCCGCCGAGACGCGTGCCTGCGCAAGCTGGGGCTCAAAGAACCTGACGGTTTCCGCGGCCAGCGCGTTGAGGTCGGTGGGCTGCATCTCCGGGGTGGGCATGCGCGCAAAATCGCTAAACCGCGCGATGATCTGCTTGAGCTGCGCGAGTTCGGCGAGCAGGGTGGCGGTGCCTTCGCGGAAGACTTCGTCGAACTGCTCGGGGTACCGGTCGCGGGCGCGCTGCATGTTTTCGACCGTGATCTGCAGGGGGAAGAGCGGGTTCTTGAGCTCGTGGGCGAGGCGGCGGGCGAGTTCGCGCCAGGCGGCGACGCGCTCTGCCTGCACCAGGCGTTCGCGCTGCGCGGTGAGCTCTCCGGTCATGCGATTGAACGCCGCGGCGAGGCGGGCGATTTCGTCGCCGCCGGGGATGTCCACCGTGGTGCTGAGGTCTCCCTTGGCCACGCGCGCGGCGCTCTCGGCGAGGCGGCGCACGGGACGGGTCACGCGCGCGGTGGCCCACCAGGAGAGCGCGATCCCGATGACGATGCCGGTGGCGGCGACTACAATGCCGGTCCACAGCAGCGACGATTCGAGCTGCAGCGCCTGCTCGCGGGAACTGGCGATCAGCAGGACGCCCGGGACGCGCCCGGTATCGTCGGGGAGCGGCATGGCGCGGATGCTCTCGGTGCCCGCCGTGGCGGTCAACTCGCGGCTGCCCCGGCGCGCCTGTTCGATGAGGGGACGCAGCGCGGCGGCATCGGCGACCGGGCCGTTGACGTCGATCAACTCGGCGGGGGCGAACTCGTTGGAGAGGTTGCGGTAGAGCATCGCCCGCATACCGGCGGGGAGCACCATGGAAGCCAGGAATTCGCGGTCGAGGCGTTCCCCGCCGGTGATATAGAGATGGCGGTCACCCGCGCTGGCGACGCCCACGGCGACCAGGGCGAGGACGGTGCCCTGCTCGAGTTCTTCGCGGCGGAGGAAGGCTCCGCGCTGCTTCCAATCCACGGGAGCGGTGATCCAGTCTTCGCGGTAGTTGAAGCGCGCCGGCCATTCGGCGCTGCTGACGATGGTGCCGTCGCTGGAGATCAGCTCGAGCAGGTCGAGGCCGTGGCTCGCGGCCATTGCGGAGGCGGTGTCGTAGTAGCGGGCGGGATCGGAGGAAATTGCGATATCGGCGGCGTCATTGCTCGCGGCGATGGCGTTGACGGCGCGCACGATCTCCTGGCCGCGCCGCTGGAACTCCTTGCGGAACTGCTGGGCCAGGGCGGCGGCGCGCTGCGATTCCTCCCGTTCGAAAGTCCGCCGCGTGATGCTCTGCGCCAGCAACTCCACCACCCCGACCGCCGCGACAATCGCGATGGTGAAGATGAGGAGCAGCCTGGTGCGGAACATCATGGCCGCGGGCCTTCTACCCAGAGGTTCTCGAACTGCCAATCGCCTGCCGGAGAGATGCCGGGACCGCCCCTGACGCGTGCCGCGGTGCCGTAGACATCGGGCAGGTGGATGAGCGGGATGACCTTGAAGCCGTCGAGCAGGGAGCGCTCGGCGCTGAACAGGGCTTCGGCGGAATCGAGGCGCGCCGGTTCGGGCGCGCCCAGCGCGGCGGCCATTGCGGCCAGCGCCTTCGCGGGGTCGGAGGAGGCGACGCGCAATTCGCTGAGCCGGATGTCGGCTGAGGCGGGTTGCGAGGTGACCGTGACGTTCAAGCCGGCATCGCGCGCGTTGAGGGCGATGCGCTCGGCGATGGCGCGCGAGGCGGGGTCCTCAGGGGCAAGGGAAAGGGGGCGCGCGCCGGCGGCAAGTTGGCGCGCGCGCGGCAGGTCCTGCGTGGTGGGGAAAAGAAAGGCGTAGCCGGTCAGCCACTGCGGCAGCAGCGCGCCGGAAATTTCGCCCTGCCGCTGGAGGAGCACGGCGTGGATGGCGGCGCGGTCCACGGAAAGGGCGAGAGCTTCGCGCACGCGGGCATCTTCCACGCGCGGCGAGAAGACGAGCGCGAGCACGCGTACGGGCGAGGAGGTCCAGATCTTGCGTCCGGCGGGCTGGCGGCGAAGTTCGGTGGGGCCGAGTTCGATGACGTCGGCCTTGCCGAGTTCGAGATCGATGGACTGGTCGCGCAAGGCGCGGCCGAGGGCGATCTCGACGCTGTCCAGGAAGGGCCGTCCGCCGGAGGCGTTCTCGTCGGCTTCGTAGACGGCGAGGTGTCCGGCTTCCCAGCGGGTGATGTTGAAGCCCGAATCCAGGAACGCGGGTGGATCCTGCGTCTGGGGCGCCTGGCGTGTTTCGACGCGCAGCGTACCGCCGTAGCGCGGGCGCGTGGCGGGAGAGATCGCCGACGCGGTCAACAGCCCGAGGATCGCGATGCCGGAACGTTTAACCACTGCACACCACCGTGAGGAGATACACCGCGTAGCGCGCGGTTTCGAGATCGCGCACGACGGCGATGGCGGAGGCGCCGCCGGCGCTCCAGAGTGCGGTCACGGGTCCGGAGAAATCCACGGGCGCGGTGAGTGCGACGGGCACGCGGTTAGAGAGCCCATAGGCGCGGATGGAATCGGGTTCGCGCGCGTCACCGGCTTTGGTGGCGAGGATCTGGCTTCCGCCGCCACAGTGCGCCCCGGTGGCGGCGAGATCGCTGCCCCAACCCGTGATGCCGCCCGCGGTTTCGAAGTTGGCGTCGAGCAGTTGGGTGGTGCCGGAGGTGAGGGCGAGCACCCAGTAGTTGGCGCCGCGCTCGCTGATGGCGCCGGCGGTGAAAAAGGGGGCGAGCGATTTGCGCGCGCCGGTGGGCATTACGACGTGGCCGTCGAAGAAGTTGCGCCCGGGGACGAAGGCGGCCAGCAGCGGGGGCGCGCCGGCGTCGGCGGGCCAGGGGTCGTCGCCGGCGTGGCATTCCAGGGTGAGCGCGGGCTGCAGCGTGCCGGTGCAGAGGGTGCCGGGGAGAAAAGCGCGCACCGCCGCACCGTTCACAGCGAGGCGGGCGCGGGCATCGCGCGGCCAGGGGCGCGCGGGCGTGACCGGCGCGGACGCGCGTTGCTCGAAGCTCGATTCGCGGTGCGCGTAGAGGGTAAGTTTCCCCGGCGAGAGGATCAGGAGGGCGTCCGGCATGAGGACGGCGTCGAGGATGGGATCGGGCTGTTCCCAAAGGAGGCGCCGTTCCAGCGCCACTCCAGCCGGCGCGGATGCCGCATTGCCCGCGGGGCGCTTCCACGCCGCGATGAGGGTCTGGCGGTCGTCGCCCTTGCGGGCTTCGCCCACCAGCAGGTACTGCTGCCGGCTTTCGCTGACCGTGATCCGGATCTCCACGGTTCCGCCCTCCGCCGCGCGCGCGCCGGATTCGCGTAGGGCGCTTTCGAAGACTGCGCGCGCCTGCGCGAGATCGCCGGGGGGCAGCGAGGAAAGATTGCGCCACGACGCCGTAACGCTCTCCCCGCGTCCGGCGAATGCGACGGTTTTGCGCGCCAGTTCCCGCGCGGCTCCGCCCGGATCGTCCGCGGCGGAAGCGCCCGAAGGCAGGAGGAACAGGAGCGTGGGGAAGACCGCAAGCCACTCCTTCACGGCTGCGATCATAGCATATCGCGGCGATTCGACCCGGTCACGAGGCGCACTACACCGCGCAGGCAGAAGCGCGCCGCGAAGAAGGAAAGCGGCAGCGAAATGGCCGCCATCAGGATGCAGGCAAGTACGTTTTCCATAGTGGTGTGCTCCGCTCTAATCGCAGGGGCGGACTAGTTGTCCCCAATCACCGTCTGCGCCGCGGCGGCGGCGACGGCCGGAGCCGGGAACAGGGCTGCGATTTCGGGGGTGCGGTCCCCGTGCAGTTCGACCGCGTCGCCAACGGCGACCAGTTCGAAGAGTTGCTCGATATCCGTGTTGCGCAGCCGGATGCAGCCGTGCGATACGCTCTTGCCGATGGAGTTCGGCGCGTTGGTGCCGTGAATGCCGTATCCGGGGGTACTCAGCCCCATCCAGCGGGTGCCCACCGGATTCGCGGGTCCGGGTCCGACGACTTTGCCCTTGTAGTACCAGGTGGGGAGGGCGATGTGGTTGATCACGACGAAGTTGCCGGTGGGGCTGGGTGACAGGGGCGCGCCGACGGCGACATCGAAAGTGCGCACCACGCGGTCATCTTCGAGCACGGCGAGTTTGCGGTCCGGGATGCTCACCACAATGCGGCGCGCCGGACGCGGCGTCTTATCCTGAGCCATGGCTTCGGCGGCCGCCATCAGCATGACTCCGGTCACCGCCGCCAGCCTTTTCATCTGATCTTCTATCCGGTTGAGCATCTCGGTTCTCCTCGCGCGAAGAGAGATGCAGACAACAGGCCAGGCTATAAGTGATTGATTTTAAATATGTTGTTTCCTGTTCGCGGCGTGTCACAGCTGACACGTGTCCGTGCGGACACACGGACCGTAGTACTAAATGACTTTTGTCAACTTGCGATGTGCGGTGGAGCACCAGTAGACTTGGTTAGCACTCGGAGGGACATACCTTGATCAAGAGATTTTCTGCCATTTTTTGCATGGCCTGCCTGTCGGCAGCCTCCGCGTTGGCGGGACCTCTCGCGTTCAACATCACGTATACGCAGGCGGTTCAGAACGACGCGAATTTCGTGAGCATCCAGAGTGCCGTGAATTACGTCACCAGCGAGTACTCCGCGATGTATTCGGACCCAATCACACTGAACTTCACGATTGACGAGGGTGCGGTCGGACTCGGTCAGAGCCTCTTTTCGAACAACTATTGGAGAGGTTCGTACGCACAGCTCACCGCGGCGCTGGCCGCGGACAGCAAGACCGCCAACGACGCACTGGCCGTGGCCAGCCTGCCCGCAACGGACCCGTACTTCAGCGGGTGTTCAAACTGCTGGTACGCCACCAGCGCGGATGCCAAGGCGCTGGGCCTGATCACCGACCAGAGTGTGTTCGACGGAACCTACACCTTCGACAACACGGTTTCCTACACCTACAATCCAGCCAATCGCGGCGCCAGTGGGTTGTTCGATTTCATCGGCGTCACCGAGCACGAGTTTTCCGAACTGATGGGGCGCACGAGCCAGAGTTCCGCGTTCGGCGCGAACGCTCTGGACATCTTCCGCTACACCGCTCCCGGGGTCAACCAGTTCAATCAGGTGTCCGGCGCGTACTTCTCGTTCAACAACGGAGTCACCAATCTGGCGGGTTACAACTCCGGTTCCGGGGACAAGCAGGACTTGAACGGCGCGGTGGCAACCGATCCGTTCAACGCCTCCACGGGTCCGGGACAGGCCCACGCGCTGAACACAGTAGATCTGTCGACTCTGGACGTGATCGGCTACGACCTGGCGGTGCCGGAGCCTGCGACGTTCGCGATGGGATTGGCCGGGTTCGGCCTGCTGCTGCTCCGCAAACGCAAAGCGGCCCGCTAGAAGCGGACCGCTACGCCTGGATCTTCTAGACCCCGCTCACCGGCGAGGCGCGTAAGCCACCGCGTCGATCTCCACGCGCATGCCTTTCATCGCGAAGCCGGTGACCACGGTGGATCGCGCGGGCTTGGCGTCGCCGAAGAATTCCGCGTAGACGGCGTTCATGCCGGCGAAATCGTTGCCGTCGAGCAGATACACCCCGCAGCGGACTACGTCCGCCATGGAGGCGCCGCAGCCTTCGAGGATCATCCTGATATTCTCCAGCACGCGGCGCGTTTCCGCGCCGATATCCCCGCTAATCAACTGCTGAGTAGCCGGGTCAACAGGCACCTGTCCGGATACGAAGATGAAGTCGCCGGCGCGCACCGCGGGGGAGTAGGGCCCGCGCGGCGCGGGCACGCCGGGAGGATTGATGCGTTCGATCATGATTAGTGTCCTTCCGCTTCCAGGAATCGTTCGACTTCGATCGCGGCCATGCAACCCGCGCCGGCCGCGGTGATCGCCTGCCGGTAGGTGCGGTCCTGCACGTCGCCGGCGTGGAAGACGCCCGCGATGTTGGTGCGCGCGCCGCCCTTGGACAGGATGTACCCGTCGGCGTCGGTTTCGATCTGGCCTTTAAAGACCTTGGTATTGGGGATGTGGCCGATGGCGAGGAAGAAACCGTCCACATCCTGTTCCCACACCCGGCCGGCCTTCACGTCGCGCAGGCGCACGCCGGTGACGATCCCTTTGGAGACGTCGTGGACCTCCTCGACCACGGTGTTGGTGAGGAACTTGATCTTGGGGTTCTGATGCGCGCGGGCCAGCATGATCTTGGCGGCGCGGAACTCCTCGCGGCGATGGACCAGGGTCACTTCGCTACCGAAGCGGGAGAGGAAGTTGGCCTCCTCCATGGCGGAATCGCCGCCGCCGATCACCATGATTTTGCGGCCACGGTAGAAGAAACCGTCGCAGGTGGCGCAACTGGAAACACCCTTGCCGATCAACTTCTGCTCGCTTTCGATGCCCAGCCAGCGCGCCGACGCGCCGGTAGCAACGATGAGGGTGCGGGTTTCGATCCACTCGCCTTCCACGTTGAGCCGGAACGGGCGCTGCGAGAGGTCGGTATCGATGACCGCGCCATGCAGGTATTCGGCGCCGAAGTGCATGGCCTGCTTCTTCATGTTCTCCACCAGGTCGGGACCGTTGATGCCTTCGGGGAAGCCCGGAAAGTTCTCGACCAAGGTGGTGAGGGAAAGCTGTCCGCCGGCTTCGTGGCCGGAGATGACCAGCGGCTTCAGGTTCGCGCGGGCGGCGTAAATCGCGGCGGTGTTTCCGGCGCAGCCGGAACCCATGATGACGACGTTATGCATTGGAGTTGGTGAACCCTCAGGGTATCATGGCCGGCCGGGCGCGCCCGGCGGCGGCTACCGCTTCGCCGGCGTGATGTCGGTGACGGGGACATCCCAGTGCCCCAGCAGGATGGCGAAGCGACGCTGTTCCTCGCGCTGGTATGTTGCCTGGTCCGGCCACAGTTCTTTGATGAACTGTTCCTCCCGGGGATTCGCGGTGGTGGCGACCGTCGAGTTCTTGAACCGGATGGTGACACGGAAGTCCCACCGGCCGTCCTCGGTCATGTGGTTGGCGGGCTGTTCGATTTTGACGGAGAGTATGCGGCCGCTCTCCACGTTCTTCATGAGCAGCGGGTAGTGGTTTTTGAGGAAGAGCTGAAGGAACTCCTGCTGGTGGCCCCACTGGGTCTTGTAGTAATACTCCATCGTGTAGGGCTGGTCGGCGGAGCCCTGTGCGGGGGCGCCCTGAGCAAAGAGGGCGGGCGCGCAGAGGAGGAGGGTGAGGAGTTTCATGAGGGGTATCGTACTATGCGGGAGCGCCCGCAACAAGATTGCCGGCGGCGGGGAGGGGGGAGCTACCGGCGGCGGCGGAGTTTGCCGGCCAGGGTCGCCGCGCGCTCGAATTCTTCCTGGAGTTGGCGGGTGCGCAGGTTTTCGCGGATGTGCTCGAGTTTCTGGATGTAGGCGGCGAGGGCGCGGTCGATGTGGTCGCGATTCGTTGCCAGGATGTCGCGCCAGAGGTCGTAAGAGCCCATGGCGAGGCGGGTCATGTCTTCAAGGCCGGGGCCGGCGACCTGAAGGCGGGATTGGGCGCCGATCTTGTCCGCCACGGTTGCGGCGAGCGCGGTGGAGGCGAGTTGCGCGAGGTGCGAGGTGAGGGAGACGACGCGGTCGTGCTCGTCGCTGTCGAGGGTGAGGACGCGTGCGCCGATCTTTTCGAGCCAGGACTGGAGATCGCGCGCGGGAGCGGTTTCGAGCTCGGTGGGGTCGTCCGGAGTGAGCACCCAGGTGCGGCCGCGGAAGAGTTCGGGGTCGGCGGCGGAGGCTCCGCGGCGCTCCTTGCCGGCCATGGGATGGCCGCCCAGGAACTGGGCGCGGCGGATACGGTCGCGCGCCATGTCCACGATTTCGCACTTGGTGCTGCCGGCGTCGGTGACGAGAGCGTTGGGTTTGAGCAGGGGGTCGAGGCGGCGGAGGGTGTCCAGGATGCGCCCGATGGTCTGGGAGAGGAAGACCAGATCGGCCTGGGGTACGGCTTCTTCGAGGGTCGCGCCGCGGTCGATGGCGCCGCTGGCGATGGCGTCATCGATCGCATGGGAACTGGAGACGCCGGTGATGGCGCCGGTGAAACCGTTGCGGCGCAGCGCCAGCCCGAAGGATGCTCCGATCAGGCCGGTTCCGATGATGGTGACGTGCTGCATGGTCTTAGAGCTTGCGCCCCACAGCCGGCGCAATCAGGCGCAACTGCGCCATGAGTTCCTCGAACTGTTCGGGGAAGAGCGATTGCGCACCTTCGTTGAGCGCGCGTTCGGGATCGGGGTGGACTTCGACGAGCAGGCCGTCGCCGCCGGCGGCGATCGCGGCGCGGGCCATGGGCGCGACTTTGTCGCGGCGGCCGGTGCCGTGCGAGGGATCGGCCACGATGGGCAGGTGCGACAGCTTCTTTACCACCGGAATGGCGGAGATATCGAGCGTGTTGCGGGTATAGGTTTCGAAGGTGCGGATGCCGCGCTCGCAGAGGATCACGTTGTAGTTGCCGCCGGTAAGGATGTACTCGGCCGAAAGCAGCAACTCTTCGATGGTGGCGGAGACGCCGCGCTTGAGCAGTACGGGCTTTTGCTGGCGGCCGAGTTCGCGCAGCAGGTTGTAATTCTGCATATTGCGCGCGCCCACCTGGAGAATATCGGCCCATTGCGCGACGAGCGGGATCTGGGTGTGATCCATCACTTCGCTGACGACGAGCAGGCCGTGCGCATCGGCGGCGGCACGCAGCATCTTGAGGCCTTCCTCGCCGAGGCCCTGGAAGGCGTAGGGCGAGGAGCGCGGGCGGAAGGCGCCGCCGCGGATGATTTTCGCGCCGGCACGGGCCACGATTTCGGCGGCGCGCTCGATCTGCTCGCGGCTTTCGACGCTGCAGGGACCGGCCATCACGACTACTTCGGGCCCGCCGATAGCTACGCCGCCAACCTGGACCACGGTGCCTTCGGGGCGGAAGCTGCGGCTGGCGAGCTTGTAGGGCGAGACGATGCGGTGCGCTTCCTTGACGCCCTCCATCACTTCGAAGACGGCGAGGTCGAAATCGTAGCGCCCGCCGACGCCGCCGAGCACGGTGTGGATCACGCCGGTCGAGCGGTGCACGTCGAAGCCGAGATCGACCAGGCGGTCGATGACATGCTGAACCTGTTCTTCGGTGGCGCCCTGCTGCATGACGACTAACATTGCGGATCCTCCGGGTGCGGCACGATTTTGCGCCGCTGGATGGTGCGCATCTCATCGATGATGCGCTCGAAGATCCGGCGCACGCAGTCGGCCGGGATCGGGCCACGGTTGGACGCCGTGATGTTGGCGAAGACCTGCTCTTCGCGCTTGGGTTCGTATATCGGCAGTTGCGCCTCCCGCTTGACGCGGCCGATTTCCTCGACCACGCGCGTGCGCTCATTGACCAGTTCGACGATGCGGCGGTCGATATCGTCAATCTGCACGCGGCACTCTTCCAGCTTCGCGCGCGCTTCGTCCTGTGTCATGCCTGCGCTCCGAAGCCGCTCTTTAGGGAACGGGTGAATTCTTCCAATCGCTGCTCCAGTTCGGGACCGGGGTGCTGCTCGATGATGCGCACCAGGGCGCTGCCCACGACCACGGCTTCCACCTGGTGGCCGAGTTCGGCCACGTGCTCGGGCTTGGAGATGCCAAAGCCGACGGCGAGGGGCAGGTCCGTGACTTCGCGCATGCTGTTGACCAGCGGGGCGACGGAGGCCGAAAGCGAGTCGCGTTCGCCGGTGACGCCGGTGCGCGAGACGAGGTAGACGAAGCCGGTGGAGTAGCGCGCCACGAGTTCGAGGCGGCGCGGGGTGCTGGTGGGGGCGGCGAGGAACACGGTATCGATGTTGTGCCGGTGCATGGCGGCGGCGTACGCTTCGGCCTCCTCGACGCTGGCATCGGTGAGCAGGCAGCCATCGATTCCGGCTGCCGCCGCGTCTTCGGCGAGGCGGTCGAGGCCGTAGCGGACCACGGGGTTGAGGTAGGTGAAGAGCAGCAGCGGCACCTGGCTGGTTTCGCGGATGCGGCACGCGATGTCGAGCACGGTGCGCAGGCTGGTGCCGGCCTGGAGCGCGCGTTCGCCGGCGCGCTGGATCACGGGGCCGTCGGCGATGGGGTCGCTGAAGGGGACGCCGAGTTCGATCAGGTCGGCGCCGCCGCGCTCCAGGGCGTGCACGAGGGACGGGGTGCGCGCGGGCGTGGGATCGCCGGCGGTGAGGTAGGCGATCAGGCCCTTGCGGTTCTCCCGCTTCAGGCGTTCGAACAGGAGGCCGATGCGGGTCACTGTGGGTCCAGCTCCTTGAAGTTTTCGCGGTAGATATCGATATCTTTGTCGCCGCGTCCGGAGAGGTTGACGATGAAGATTTCGCCGGCTGCGGAGGGTGCGCGCTTGATCGTTTCAGCGACGGCGTGGGCGCTTTCGAGCGCGGGGAGGATGCCCTCGGTGCGGGAGAGGCGGCGGGCGGCGTCGAGCGCTTCGGCGTCGGAGGCTGCCAGGTATTCGGCGCGGCCCTGGTCGCGCAGCCAGGCGTGCTCGGGACCGATCATGGCGTAATCCAGGCCCGCGGAGACGGAGTGCGTGAGCGCGACTTGGCCGTTTTCGTCCTGTAGCAGGTAGCTGTAGGCGCCCTGGAGGACGCCGGGGGCGCCGCCGCGATAGCGCGCGGCGTGCTCGCCGAGGGCTTCGCCGCGGCCGCCGGCCTCGACTCCGATCAACGCCACGCCGGGGTCGCCGATGAAGGCATGAAAGAGGCCGATGGCGTTGCTGCCGCCGCCGACGCAGGCGATGGCGGCGTCCGGCAGGCGGCCTTCGGCTTCGAGGATCTGGCCGCGCGCCTCCTCGCCGATGACCCGGTGGAAATCGCGCACCATCATCGGGTAGGGGTGCGAGCCGAGCGCGCTGCCCAGCAGATAATAGGTGTCTCCGACGTTGGTGACCCAGTCGCGCATGGCCTCGCTGATGGCGTCCTTCAGGGTGGCGCTGCCGGTGGCCACGCCTTCCACGCGCGCGCCCAGCATGCGCATGCGGAAGACGTTGAGGCGCTGGCGGCGCATGTCCTCTTCGCCCATGTAGACCACGCACTCGAAGCCGAGCAGCGCGCAGACGGTGGCGGTGGCCACGCCGTGCTGCCCGGCGCCGGTTTCGGCGATGATGCGGCGCTTGCCCATGCGGCGGGCGAGCAGCGCCTGGCCGAGGCAGTTGTTGATCTTGTGCGCGCCTGTGTGGAGCAGGTCTTCGCGCTTGAGGTAGATGCGCGCGCCGCCGAGCGACGCGCTCAGGCGTTTGGCGAAGTAGAGCGGGGTGGGGCGTCCGGCGTAGTTGCGCAGCAGGCCGGCGAGTTCGGATTGGAAGGCGGGATCGTCGCGCGCTTCCAGGTACGCGCGCTCCAGTTCCTCGATGGGCGCCATCAGCACCTCGGGGACGTAGCGTCCGCCGTAGGGTCCGAAGTGGCCGCCCGAATCCGGCTGCGCAATCATGCGTGGAGCGCCGCCTTGGCCGCGAGAAGAAAGTCGATCATTTTCCGGTGGTCCTTGATTCCAGGTGAAGATTCGATGCGCGAACAGGCGTCGACGCCCCAGGGTTTGGCCAGTTCGATGGCGCGGGCGACGTTGGAGGCGTCGAGCCCGCCGGCCACGACGATGCGTTTGCCGGTGCGCGCGGCCAGGGTCCAGTCGAAGGCGATGCCGGCGCCGCCGTAGAGTTCGGCCGCTGGGCCGTCGAGCAGGAGCGCTTCGACGGGAGCGTCTTCGTAAGGCGCGAAGGTGAAGCCTTCGCCGACGCGCGCGGCCTTCCACACGGCGAGCCCGGATGGGTAGCCGGCCGGCGATTCGTCGCCGTGCAGTTGCGCCACGTCGAGCGCGGCAATGGCCGCGATTTCCCGGATGCGCGCGGGGGACTCGTTGACGAACACGCCCACGCG
>JAFDVU010000141.1 GCA_018268835.1 Acidobacteriota bacterium
CTTCGTGCCGGTCACCGCGCAGCCACCTCGTACTCGCGTACCAACCGCGCCAGGCTCAGCAGGCGGGAACTCACCAGCAGCCCGGCGCGTTGCATCGCCGCCGGGTTGATCTCCAGCCGCACCCGGTTATCGGCCAGCGCCAGGTTGATGTCCCCGCCGCTTTCACAGAACCCGGGTACATCGCTTACCGTCAGCACCGGCTCACCCTGCCGGCTGTCGAGGATCTGCTTCAGCCTGGGCCGCTCCGATGCCGCGATGAAGAGGATGTGACATTCTCCCACCCCTTCACCCGGCCGCAGGCGCCGGACCATGAACGGCCGCCCGCTCACGCGCTTGTCCCTGGTGATCCGATCCAGCGACGGGCCGAACGGATCCTGGCCGAGCACGCAGATGCCCAGCGGCGGGTTCGACGCTTCCGCCGGCCACTCGACGAAGCTGGCAAATTTGTAAAGGAACGCCGCCTTGACCTCATATTCGTTGCCCGTCTGCGAACTCAGCGGACACACCGACACCACGGCCAGCAACAGGCACGACGGCCAGCGGCCACGGCTGCCTCCCGACGTCACTGGTGCCATAAGACTTTCACCAGGAACTCGCGTTCCAGCCGCGAAGGGAGCAGCCAGTAGTTGTCGCCAAACTCGATCTGCCCGGGGCGGATCAGATTCTGGCCCACGACTCCCACATCCCAGTGTTCGCCGGCCCGCCAGATCACGTTGCTGTCGACGCGAATGTGCCAGCCCCCGGGTCCCCCCGAAAACCGCGGACGCGCCAGAAATGCCTGCTCCCACTCGATCCGACGGGTTAGGCTCACTCCGGACCGGAACCGGTACATGTGGCGGGGAGCGTTGTCTTCGGTTAAGGTCCGGAACCACGTGGCGGCCGCCGGAGCCAGACGGCCGTTCATGTGCAAGTTGCTGTAAGACGCCATCAGCCGCCAGCGGGAATTCGCTATCCACCTGATAGAAGACTCCCCGCCATAGTCGGTGGCGCGGCCCGAGTTGCCGTAAAGCAGGCCGTAGACCACACGAATCGCTCCGGGCAGCGGGACCACCGAGGCCGGCCCGTTATCCGGCGCCAGTATTCCGCGATAGTGGCTGAAGAAGGCGGACGCATCGAAGGAGAGACCGCGTGCCCATTGCGCCCGGTAGCCCACTTCCACATCCCGCACCTGCTCGCTCCGGATCCCGGGGTTGCCGGAGAGGGTCATGGCGATTTCCATCCCCGGCCTGGCCGCAACCGTGCCCATGTCCAACCGGATCCCGGATTCGATGCGGGTCGGCTGCCGGATGGCCCGCGCCACCGCCGCCCACAGCGTGTGCCGTGCCCCGGGCGTCCAGGCCAGCCGCAGGCTCGGCTCGAACTCGAATCCCGTATAGCTGTTGTGCTCCACTTTCGAGCCCGCCGTGAGCCACAGCCGATCCCCCACCCGGATTTCGTCCTGGATAAAAGCGCTCGACAGCTGGTCCACCTGCCGGGCCGGATCCACCTGGACCTGACCGCTCCCGCCGTACGCGGTGCGGATTGCCCGGTGCCCCACCGCGATCACCAGATCGTGGCGCTCACCGGCGTGAAAATGATGCTCCAGGTCGAAATCCACCGCCCGGTAGTCTTCCACGGTGCCCAGGTCGATGCGGTGGTAGTCGTCGTAATATGCCTGAAAGGTGGTCTGCGCGCCCTGGCGCGAGGTGTGGCTCCAGCGCGCCAGCAGGTTGCCTCCGGTTGAGTCCACCGGCTCGTTGAACATCGCCGCCCCGGGCAGGTCCATGAACAGGTTTCGGCGATTCTGGTGGCCGCGATTCCGGAATACGTCGCCCTGCGCCGTGAACGTGTCCCCTCCGACGGATTGCCAGTCCGCGCGGAATCCACCGTGCAACCGGCTCCAACCGTCTCCGGCTTCGCTGCCGTCCCATCCGTCGAGGCTGTTGAACCGGCTCCAGGACGCGAACGACCGGTAGAAGCCGCCGCTGCCCGCCGTGCCACCATACTGCGCCAGAGAACGGTTGAATCCCTGCACCCCGGTGCTCTGGGAAGCCAGCGCGCCGCGCGTGGCGCGCGCCGGCTTGGTGAACACCTGGATCACACCGTTCACCGCGTTGGCGCCCCACACCGTTGCGCCCGGCCCGCGGATGATCTCCACCCGCTCGACGTCTTCCAGCGGCAGGTCGATCTGGTCCCAGAACACGCCCCCGAACGTAGTGGTGTACACAGTTCGCCCGTCGATCATCACCAGCACCTTGTTCGAGTAGCGGCTGTTGAATCCACGGATCGAAATCGCCCACGCATTGGCGTCGATCTGCTCCACGTTCACTCCGGGAACCCAGCGCAGCAGTTCCGGCAGGGTCTCGGCGCCCGAGCGGCGGATCTCCTCGGCGCCGATCACGTACACCGCCGCCGCGGTGCGCGCCAGCGTCTGCTCTTTTTTGGAGACCGTGGTCACCTGTACCTTCAGGAGTTCTTCCAGACTCGCATCGGCCAGCGACTCCTGCGCCCCCAGGGATGGCGCCAGGGACAGGGCCAGCCAGCGGAACCGCCCGAGTATGCGCACAATATTCTTCATGAGCCTGCGCTCATTTTGCATATCGGCTGTTTTCCCCGGCTGGTTTAGAGCGATCCTGCCCGTGCTCGCCGCTGCCCTGGCCGCCACAGCCCAACCGCGCCCCTTCCGCCCCGCCGACCTCCTCCAATGGCGCGAGATCGTCGAGACCCGCATTCGCCCCGACGCTTCTGAGGTGGTCTACACCGAGCGCTACCCCGACCCCTCCGGCGAAACCTACCAGAGCCGCCTCTGGCTGGTGTCCACCGCTGGTGGAGCGCCTCGCCGCCTCACCGCCGGACCCGGCCGCGACCGCCACCCGCGCTGGTCGCCCGACGGTTCCCGCATCGCGTATCTCTCCGAGCGGACCGGCGCGCCCGCAATCCACATCCGCGCCATCTCCTCCCCGCCCGATGTCCCCGACCCCGCCGTGCCCCTGGGATCCGCCATTCCGCTCGCCTTCGCCTGGTCCCCCGACGGCCGTACTCTTGCCTGTACCGCCCGCGTCACCGAACCGCCTTCCGGCGCCGCCTGGGCTCCCCTCGCACTTCTGCCTCAACTCAGCGTGCCGCACACCCGCCTGCTGCTCGTCCCCGCCGCCGGAGGCGCCGCCCGCGTGGCGCCGCTGGGCAACCTGGAACCTTCCGGCGAACCCGCCTGGATGCCCGATGGCAGCGGACTGCTGCTCGCCCTCGCTCCGCCCCTCGACCCCGCGCACCCGCTCGACGGCCCCGACATCTATTCCCTCGCCCTCCCCGCCTTCACCCTGCGCCGCCTCACCCAGCAACCGGGTCCGGACTTCTATCCGCTGCCTTCCCCCGATGGTTCCCGCATCGCCTGGCTCTCCCGCGAAGCTTCCCCGCAAAGCTACGTCACCGCCAAACTCCACGTCGCGCGCCCCGACGGCTCCCGCGCGCGCCCCCTGGCCGGCGCCCTCGATCGCGACCCTGCCGCCCCCGCCTGGAGCAGCGATTCCCGCACCGTCTACTTCCTGGCCGACGACCGCGGCCAAACCCGCGTCTACGCCGCGCGCAACGACGGCAGCGTGCGCACGGTCCTCTCCGCTCCCCGCCTGCGCGCCTTCTCCCTCGCCGATAACGGACGTGCCGCCGCCGTGCGCGCCCCCGGCGAACTGGTCACCTTCCCGGTGGATCTCCCGGGCACTCCCGCGGTGCTCGCCGCGCCCGGCAGCCAACTGCTCGCCGAACGCACCGCCGGCGCCGTCCAGGCCTTCGAGTACGCCTCCGGCCCGCGCACCATCCAGGCTTGGCTGACCCTGCCCCCGGGCTTCGACCCGGCCCACAAATACCCCCTGCTGCTCGATGCGGGCGATACCCCGCGGCGCATGTGCGGCCCCGCCTTCCGCCTCCGCGCCCAGGTGCTCGCTGCCGCCGGCTGGATTGTGCTCTGCGCCAACGCCCGCGGCGCCCCGGGCTACGGCGAGGAGTTCGGCAGCCTGCTGCGCACCGGGTTCCCCAACGACGCCTTCGACGATTGGATGGCCGGGGTCGATGCCGCCGCCGCGCGCGCCTACGTCGACCCGTCACGCATCGCCATCTCCGGCGGCCTCGCCGCCGCCTGGGCCATCGGCCACACCACGCGCTTCCGCGCCGCCGTCGCGCACCGCCCCATTGCGGACTTCACGCTCGATGTCGCCACCGCGCCGGACGGTTTCCGCCGCGCCGCCGCTTGGCTCGGCGCCATGCCCTGGGACGATCCCGCCTATTACCACGAGCACTCCCCCATCTACTTCGCAGCGCAATTCCGCACCCCGACTCTGATCCTCGCCGCCCAACCCGATCCCGCCGCCGACGAACTCTACTTCGCTCTGCGCGCGCGCAAGGTGGATAGCGCCCTGCTGCGGATCGCGCGCCAGCGGCCCCGCGACCGGGTCCTCGCGCTCGAGGCCGAGTTGGGCTGGCTCGGCAGGTGACCCCGGGCCGGCCCGCGGCGGCAAATCGCGGACCGTGAATCACAGACCTTTTTATCCGCCATCTCCTCTGCTACAATCCAAACCGAATGGAGGCCCCATGCTGGCGCCCCAGAACGTCTCCGTTTATCTGAACAACGCGCTCAAGGCCACTCCGCAGTTGGCGGAACTCGACTGCGAACAAGCTCTCCCGGAAGCTGTCCGGGAGATGCCCGACGAAGTCCATGGCCACTTCGTCGCCCTCGATCCGGCCCTGGCGCACGACATGGAAACCGCGTGGAAGCGCGTCATGATCCTGAATGCCACGCAGGTTCTCTACACCTTCCGCTACGAACCCGCTACGGAGGAGTTCATCGCGATAAAGCGTTAGCCCGCGGCCGCGCCGGCAGCCAGAGCAGCCAGAAGATCGCCAGCGCCACCGCCGCGCCCGCCGGCAGGTAGACGGGCCAGGGACCCAGCATGTCCAGTGCCGAGGCGTTCTTCGGCTTCCGGCACAGGTACATGAAGTTGGTCCCGGCCACGGCGTTCAGCACTCCCACCGCCGCCGCGAACCCAAGCAGCATCGCGAACGCCCGCCACACCGCGCCTCGGCGCAGCGGCGCCAACCCGCCGAACACCAGCACCGACACCGCCAGCACAATCCCGCCGTGCGCGATGAAGAAGTAGATCGCGGGATACGCTGGCCAAGGCGCCCACAGATCCGGCGTCACCAGCGCCATCCCCGCGCCCGCCAGTCCGCCGAAATACGCGAACTCCACCAGCGGCGCGGAGAGCGTCAGGCAGGCCAGCGCGCTCGTCCACAACGTCACGTCGCACAACTGGAACGGCAGGTTCCACAGGTGCAGCCCCTCGTGCGAATAGCGGAATCCCCACCAGATCAGCTCGTTGATCGCCAGCCCCCAACCGATGCCGAGCCTGAGCGCGCGGCCATTCACCAGTCTGCGCCGGCAGGCCAGCGATGCCGCCCCGCATGCGAGCGCGATCGCCGTTAACAGGCACAGGTGGAGTATTCCGAACAGCCGCACGGCGCTTTCAGTTTACTGCCGCGCGATGCCGCCCGCGGCCGGCCGCGCTAATCCGCCCCGGCGTCGGTGGATGCCTCCGCCGCCGCGGGAGTGCACGCGGGCCCGCCGTTGAACGCGCGCAGTCCCGCCGGCCGGGTCCCGTGCCATTGCGTGAACGATTCCCGGATGATTTGGAAGATCGCGCCCCGGTTCTGCGCGATCAGCCTGACCCACGGCCACGCGCCCTTTTGCGGGAAGTAAATCCCCCGGAAGAAGAACCGCGCCACCAGGTGGCTGATCTTGTAGGGGACCGCTTCATCGGCGATCGAGTCCAGCGCCCGGCGCGTGGCCGCCGGGCTGTAGGAGTCCGTCCACGCCGCCCGGACCTCCTCCTGCACCTGGGGGATCGACATCTTCAGCGGCGTATGCGCCATGTGAAACGGCGCGAACTCCAGCCAGTGTTTGGGACGCGTCAAGCGGCCTTCCCTGGCCAGACGCTCGTAGAGGGGCGTGGCCGGAAACGGCGTAATCTGCCCGAACACCGGAAGCACCGGCGGCCACGCGCGCATCTCGTTCAGGGTCCGCTCCGCGACCCCCACGGTATCGTGGTCCAGTCCGAAAATGAACGACGTGATCGCGTAGATGTTGCGCCGCGCCAGCGATTCCAGCACTCCCGCGTACTCCGCCGGCTTGTTGAAGCTCTTCTTCACGCTCGCCAGGTTGGCCGTGTCCAGCGATTCCATGCCGATGAAGATCCACTTGCCGCCCGAATCCGCGATCAGGTCGATCAGTTCCTGGTCGCGCAGCAGGTTGGCGCTGATCTGGCCCACCCAGGCCAGTTCCGCTCCGGCGGCGATGATGTCGCGCAAAAGCGACTTGGTCCGCTTCACGTTGATCGCGAAATTGTCATCCACGAAAAACACCGCGATCTTCCCCCGGGTGGCCTTCGCGCGCTCTTTCAGCCGCAGCAGTTCATCGACGATGCTCTGGTTGGTCCGGAACCGGATCGAGTCGCCGAAGAAGCCCGTGACCGTGCAGAACTCGCACCCGTACGGGCAGCCCCGCCCGGATTCGATCGGGATGATGTGAAACGTCTCCCACGGCTGCCCGTAGTGACTCATCACGCGCCGCAGCAGGCCCGGCACCCGGTTGAACTGCGCCATGTCCAGCGAGTCCCAGGGAATCCGCGGGTAGTCCTTCAGATCCGGCTTTCGCTCCTGTCCGAACGCGTCCACCGGCGCGTACACTTCCTTCAAACAGCCCCGCGCCGCGTCGGCCACGATCCGCGGCCAGGTCTCGTCGGCTTCGCCCAGCGCGACCGCGTCGGCGTGGCGGGGTCCGCCATCGCGCCCCAGCGCTTCGTCCGGACATTCGGTCACGTGCGGCCCGCCCATCACCACGGCGATGCCCGCCGCGCGTAGCGCATCCGCCACACGATAGGCCTTGGCGATCATGCGGGTCATGGCTCCGATGCCGACCAGCTCGATTTGCCGCTCCTGAACGAACCGCACCAGTTCCGCATCGCTCATCGCCTGCGCGTTGCCGTCGATCAGCACCACCTCGTGCCCGGCCGGCGTAAGTGCCTGCAGAAGGAACATCCACAGGTGCGGCATGAAGTTCTGTGTCACACCATTATCAGGGTTGTAGAGGAGTATCTTCATTCCCAGTCCGCCCTCCGGCGTGTGTCACCCGCCAGATTGGATTCCGGCAAGTGGCCTAGGCTTGGACTGAGAGTAAAAAAGGTCCGTGGAGAAGGCTCGGGTGTCGGTTCCTAAATAGTACCACTATCCCGGTTTGACTACTCGATCCAGCCGCCCCCCAACACCAGATCGCCGGAGTAGAACACCGCGCCCTGTCCCGGCGTGACCGCGCGCTGCGCTTCGTCGAAGACCACTTCCACCCGCGCGGCGTCGGACGTGGCGCGCAGCGTTGCCGCGGCGGCGGTGTGCCGGTTGCGGATCTTCACCTGCGCCCGCACCGGCCCGGCGACCCCCGGAATCGAGATCCAGTTCACGTCGCGCGCGAACAGCGACGAGCGCAGCAGATCGTCGTTGCGCCCCACAACGACCCGTTGCGACGCCGGCTCGGTGGCGATCACGTAGAGCGGTTCCCCGGTGGCGACGCCGAGGCCCTTGCGTTGCCCCACCGTGAAGCGATGCACACCCTCGTGGCGCCCCAGGACCCGCCCGTCAGTACCGACGATCTCGCCCTCGGTGCGCGCGGGCGTGACCCCGGTGTCGCGCAGGTAGGCGTCCATGAACGCCGCGTAGTCGCCGTTAGGGACGAAGCAGATTTCCTGGCTATCGCTCTTCGCGGCGACCGCGAGGTCCATGCCGCGCGCCAGTTCGCGCACCTCGGCCTTGTTCATTTCGCCCAGCGGAAACATTGTGCGCGCAAGCTGCTGCTGGGTGAGCCCGAACAGGAAATACGTCTGGTCCTTGGAATCGTCCACCGCGCGCAGAAGCTGGTAGCGGCCGCTTGCCTCGTCGTAGCGGATGCGCGCGTAGTGGCCGGTGGCGACGTGGTGCGCGCCCACCGAGTCGGCCATTTCCAGGAAGCGGTCGAATTTGATGTGGTTGTTGCACAGCGTGCAGGGAATCGGCGTGCGCCCCGCGAGATACTCCTCGACGAAGGGCTTCACCACCTTTTCCTCGAACTGCCGCTCGAAGTTGACCACGTAGTAGGGGATGCCCACCTGCTCGGCCACGCGGCGCGCGTCGTAGACGTCGTCCAGCGAACAGCAGCGGCCCGTCGTGCCCTCCACCTGCAACTCCGGCAGGCGGCGCTGGTTCCACAACTGCATCGTCATCCCCACGATCGATCGGCCCTGGCGCACAAGCAGCGCCGCGACCGTGGACGAGTCCACGCCGCCGCTCATCGCCACCGCGATGGGGCGCTCAGGCATGCACCGAAATTCTGCGAAGGTGCGCGACCGATGAGCCGATGGCGTCCACCAGCGCATTCACCTGTTCGGCCGTGTTGCCGCGCCCCAGGGAAAAGCGCATGCTGGCGCGGGCGCGGTCGTCGCTGAGTCCGATGGCGGTGAGGACGTGCGATGGCGTGAGCGCGCCGCTCGAGCACGCAGCGCCGGTGGAGACCGCGAAGCCGCGCAGGTCGAGCGCGATCACCATGGCCTCTCCGTCCACGCCGTCGAAGTAGATGTTGCTCGTGTTGGGAACGCGGTTCCAGCGCGAGCCATTGATGCCGCAGCCGGGGATGCGCTCCAGTACGGCGTTCTCCAGGCGGTCGCGCAGCACGCCGATGCGCTCGGCGTCCTCGCGCAGGCACCGTCCCGCCACTTCCGCCGCTGCGCCGAACGCGGCGATCCCGGGAACGTTCTCGGTGCCCGGACGCCGGTCGCGCTCGTGGTGCCCGCCCCAGGCAAGCGGCTCGAGGCGCGTGGCCTTGCGCACGTAGAGCGCCCCCACGCCCTTGGGCGCGTACAGCTTGTGGCCGCTCAGCGTGTAGAGATCCACGCCCAGTTCGCCCACATCCACGGGGATCTTGCCCGCCGCCTGCACTCCATCCACGTGCAGCGCGACGCCCGCCTGCCGCGCGATCCGCGCGATCTCGGCGATAGGCTGCACGGTGCCGAGCTCATTATTGGCGTGCATGATCGTGATCAGCACCGTCTCCGGACGCAGCGCGCGGCGGATGTCGTCCGGGTTGACCACGCCGCTTGCACCCACCTTCACCGCCGTCGCTTCCACGCCTTCCTGCTGCAGGTGCTTGACCGTCATCAGCACCGCCGGATGCTCGATCGCGCAGGTGACGATGTGCTTGCTCGGCTGGTCCGCGGCCCGCACCACGCCCTGAATCGCCATGTTGTCCGACTCGGTGCCGCCGCTGGTGAAGACGATCTCGCGCGCGTCGGCGTGGATCAGCGCCGCCACCTGCCGCCGCGCGGTCTCCAGCCGCTGCTTCGCCGCCTGCCCGAAATGGTGGATGCTCGAAGCGTTACCATACACTTGACCGAGACACGACACCACAGTCTCCAGAACCTCCGGAGCGACAGGTGTGGTAGCGTTGTGGTCGAAATAGAAGCGCTGCACTTAGCCTTTATTTTAACAATGAGCCGGCCAATCCTAACACTGACCACCGATTTCGGACTCGACGACCACTACGTGGGCGCGATGAAGGGCGTCATCCTCGGCATCTGCCCGAACGCGCAGGTCGTCGATATCAGCCATGGCGTCAAGCCCTTCGAGATCACCGAAGGAGCGTACACGATCGCACAGGCGTGGCGTTGTTTTCCGCCGCGGACGGTGCACGTCGTGGTGGTCGATCCCGGAGTGGGCAGTTCGCGGCGCCCCATCCTGGTGGAGGCCGGCGGGCAATATTTCATCGGTCCTGATAACGGCGTGCTCTCCATGGTCTACCTGGCCGAGCCCGCCAAAGTGCGGCTGATCTCCAACCAACACCTCTTCCGCCAACCCGTGAGCCGTACCTTCCACGGCCGCGACATCTTCGCGCCCGTGGCCGCGCACGTCGCCGCGGGACTCTCGCCGGCTTACGTGGGCGACCCGATCGACAACTACCTGAAACCGGATTTCGTCAAACCGCACCGCACCGGCAAGCGCACCTGGATCGGCCAGATTCTGAAGATCGACCACTTCGGCAACATCATCACCAACTTCCACGTGGCTGAGTTCGGCGACCTGACCCTGCGCAACTTCCAGTTGGAGATGGGGCCAGTGTGCGTGAACGTGCTGGCGCGTAATTACACCGAGTGCAGCCCCGGCGAACTGTTTCTGGTGCTGGGCAGCGCCGGCTACTACGAAGTCTCGATGGCGCAGGGCTCGGCGGCGGCCAAGGTGAAATGCGAGAGCGGGGCCGCCGTCGAACTGATGCTCTGGTAGCGCGGGCCTCCCGGCCCTCACCTCACCTTTACGCGCGCGTGATTGCGCCTTCGCTGGCGGATTCCACCAGCTTGCAGTACTTGGCCATCACGCCGGTCTTATAGCGCGGGTCGCGCGGCTTCCAGGCCGCCAAACGCTTTTTCATTTCGGCCTCGGGGATGTCCACGCTGAGCACGCCCTTGTTGGCATCGACGGTGATCTGGTCGCCTTCCTCGACCACCGCGATCGGTCCGCCGTTGAACGCCTCCGGCGCGACGTGCGCGATCATGAACCCGTGGGTCGCGCCGCTGAAGCGCCCGTCGGTGAGTAGCGCGACTGAGTCGGAGAGCCCCGCGCCCACGATCGCGCCGGTCACCCCCAGCATCTCGCGCATCCCCGGACCGCCGCGCGGCCCTTCGTAGCGGATTACCACCACGTCGCCGGCTTTGATCCGGTTGTCCGTCACCGCGGCCATGGCGTCCTCCTCGCGCTCGAAGACGCGCGCCGGACCCTGATGCGCTTTCTTGTCGTGCCCGGCGAGTTTGATCACGCAGCCTTCCGGCGCCAGGTTGCCGTGCAGGATGGCGATGCCGCCGCGCGGTTTCAGCGCCTTCTCAAACGGCAGGATCACGTCCTGCCCCGGCGTCTCCTTAGCTTCCGCGGCTTCTTCGGCGAAAGTGCGGCCGGTCACCGTGAGCGCCGAGCCGTCCACGTACTTGCCGTCGAGTAGGCGTTTGGCGATCACCGGGATGCCGCCCGCCTTATCCACGTCCGCCGCCATGTACCGCCCGCCCGGCTTGATATCCACGATCACGGGAGTGCGCGCCAGGATGGGCTCGAACTCGTCGATCGTCAGCGGCACTTCCGCTTCGCGCGCCATGGCCAGCAGGTGCAGCACCGCGTTGGTGGATCCGGCGGTCGCCGCCACGCTCGCGATCGCGTTCTCAAACGCCTTGCGCGTGCAGACGTCGCGCGGCCGGATGTTCCTGCGCACCGCCTCCAGCATGATCTCGCCGCAGCGATAGGCTACCGCGTCCTTGCGCGGATCCACCTGCGGCACACTGGCGGTATTCATCGGGGAGAGCCCGATCATCTCCATCACCGTGGCCATCGTGTTGGCCGTGAACTGTCCGCCGCAGGCGCCCGCGCCGGGGCAGGCGTGGTCTTCGATGTCGCGCAGTTCGGCGTCGTCGATCTTGCCGCGCGCGTGCGCGCCCACCGCCTCGAATACGTCCTGAATGGAGATGTCGTGTCCCTTGTGCTTGCCCGGCAGAATCGATCCGCCGTACAGCACCACACCGGGAACGTTGAGGCGCAACAGCGCCATGGCCGCGCCCGGGATGGTCTTATCGCAGGCCACCAGCGCCACCACGCCGTCGAACATGTGGCCGCGCACCAACAGTTCGATCGAGTCCGCCACCACTTCGCGGCTGACCAGCGAGGTCTTCATGCCCTCGGTCCCCATGGTGACGCCGTCGGAAATGGCGATGGTGTTGAACTCCATCGGAGTGCCGCCGGCCGCGCGGATGCCTTCTTTCACCTTGACCGCCAGTTCCCGCAGGTTGTAATTGCAGGGCATCGTCTCGATCCAGGTGTTGGCGACCCCGATGATCGGCTTGGCCAGGTCCTCGTCGGTGAATCCGATGGCCTTCAACATGGCGCGCGCGGGCGCGCGGTCGCGGCCTTGGGTGATGGTATGGCTCTGGAGTTTCATGGGTGATCTACCAGTGTAACTCTCTCAGGGCGGGGTACCACCTGCGCAAGGTGGCAAACGGGGCGGGAAGATCAGTGCTGGTTACTGCGGAGGAAGGCCTGAATGTTGGCGATGTTCTTTTTCGCGTTGTCGCTCTCGGCGAGGTCGGGGTTCAACTGCACGGTCTCTTCGAAGTGCTTCAGCGCCGGATCGAGGCCGCCCGGGTTGCCCGAATTCACCGCAAGGTGCATGAAGCTGAGGCCGAGCGCGTAGTGCGCGTAGGGGTCCTTGGGATCGTAGGTGAGGGCTGTCTGACAGGCCTGGATGGCCAGTTGATATTTCTGCGCCTGGCGTTCGCAATCGCAGATGCCGAACCAGGCCAGGCTCCGCAGGTCGCTCCAGATATCGCGCTGCGCGGCGCGCTTTTTGCGCCCGAACCCCACCAGGTAGCCGAGCGCGTAGTAGTTGATCTTGCCCGCGAGTTTGCTGTTGAAGTCGCTCAGCTTGAGGTAGTTCTCGTATTCGGCGCGCGCCTCGCCGAATTTACCCATATTGCGCAGGCTGTCCGCCATCCACATGTGAGGTTCGGCGGCATGCGGATTCAGTTGGATCGCCTTTTGCGCCGCCTCGACGGATTGAGGATACAACTCCTTCAACCGGTACGCCTGCGCCAGCAGGGTCAGCGCGGTGGACTGGTTCGGATCGCGCTGCAGCACGGCGTTGAACTGCCGGATGGCTTCATCGTAATTCCCGACATCGAGCAGCATGCCGCCGTAGTTGGACCGCGCCTGCAGATAATCCGGGTCGATCTCGATCGCCTTCTGATATGCCTGCTCGGCCTTCTGCTCGTCGAACAGCGCGTTGTAAGTCAGGCCCGCGTAGAAGGCCGCTTTGCTCAGGTCGGGCTGCAGCGCCAGCGCCTGCTCGAAGAGCGCGGCAGCCTTGCGATAGTTCTCCGGGTTGCCGTTGTTGTACAGCTTGATCCCATCGTTGAGCAGGTTGTCGGCGGCCGGGTTACGCCTGCGAGCGATCACGATTTTAAGATTGACCGTGGTGTCCTGCCCCGGATACACCATCTCCTGCCGCGGACCGTCTGGCTCATAACCCTGGTGCACGCCCTTCACCGTGTGCTCGCCGGGCGCAAGCCCAGGAATCGTCAGCGGCTTGCCCTTGGACACCACTCCCTGCGAAGTTCCGTCCAGGAACACCTCCACGCCATCCATGTTCGATTCGAAGATCAGGGTCCCGAACTTGGGCGCGGGCGCCGCGGCCGGCTTGGCGTTCGAAGGGATGTACGCCAGCAGCATGTTGGGATCGTAGTTGCTCTTGTCCGAGGTCGGGTTCTGCTGCCCGTTGGTGTACTCGCGCACCTGCGTGTGCACGTACTCGCCCAGTTCATCGGCGGTGACGATCCCGTCGCGGTTGGTGTCGGCCGCGCCCTCCATGCCGGTCACCACGTAGTAGGTGAACACACCGTGGCCGCCGCGCAGGTCCGGACTCTCGAAGGAACGCTCTCGCGCCCGGCTGGCGGTGAGCGAAAACAGGCTCTTCTGCAGGTCGCCCAGGGTGCGGTTCAGGTTCTCGGTGTCTTCCGGCGTGATGGCGCCGGAGTGGCACGCGTCAGTCAGCAGGATCTTCGACTTCGCCTTGATCTTGCCGCCGATCACTTCGCCCAGTTCATCCATCGGATACCCGGTGGAGGCCACGTGGTTCATGTCGAAATCGTAGGGAGCCAGGTACCCTTTGCCCTGGAACATGAAGCCGTGGCCGGCAAAGTAGATCAGCACGCGATCCTCGTCGCGCGCCACCGAAGGCAGCCAATCGTCGATCTCGTGGCGTACCCCGGCCAGCGTCGCCTTGTCCCCGGTGAGGAGGTGGACGTTCTCGGCCTTGAAGTTGCCGCCCTCGGGGCTTATCAGGATGGTGTAGACCGATTGGGCGTCGCGCTCGGAGTAGTTCAGTTGCAGGTTCGCCGGGAGATTCTTGTACTTGCTGATCCCCACAATGACGGCGTAGCTGCGCGGCGGCAGCACGCCCTTGAGTCCGGGTGTGGGCAGCGGCTCATCCAACCGCTCCACCTTGAGATCGCGCTGCTGCTGCCCGGGTTTGGGCGGAGGCTGTTGCGGCGTCTGCTGGGCGAATGCGGCCAGCGCAAGCGCGGGGAGAAGTAGATATCGCATACGCGTTACCTGTGGGCCAGGCGGAACTCGTACATCACGGGTCCGTTGAGCGGTTCCGGCGAGGAGATCACCGAGGTGTCCTTCTGCCGCAGGAACATCAGGTCGCTCGGTCCCTTGCCGTAGGGATCCGTCAGATGCGGCGGAATCTGCTGGCCGCGCGGAATCAGTTTCGGCCCGGCCGAGGAATCCACGCATTCGCCGCGAGCCTTCAGCACGGTATCGTCGCAGCGCGGAATCAGCGTCGGCGCCGGCCGCGGCGCCGTGGATGGAGCCGGCGGCGTGGTGCGCGGCACGCCATCGGCCAGGCGGCTCGGGGTCACCAGCCAGTACACGATCTCGTATCCCGGCGGTCCGGCGATGCGAAACGCCGTCTCGGTGGCCGGTACCGCGTATTCCTGCGAAGCCGCGATGCGGTTCTGCTGCCCGGTATCCTCGCGCGGGAACAACTGCTCGTACTTGCCGCTGGTGCTCTGGTTCATCACGTAGAGATAACCGTCGAAGTTGGTGCGGAACTTGAAGCGCACGCGATCTCCCTGGTTGAGCACCAGCCCCGGGTCGATCACGTGCCAGGTATTGCCGTCGAGCCGCTCCAGGATCAGCTCCATGCGGTGCGACCCTTCGCCCATGGTACGGCTCTGCGCGCCCGCGATTGCCGCCGCCGCGAGCGCAAGTGCGGCTGCAGCCCGGATCATTGATGCACCAGGTGTAAATCCGCTACCACGCGCGAATCGCGGCTGCCGGTCGGATTGACCACGTAGATCGCGGTCTCCTTGCGGTCGCCGGGCGTGTTCGCGTCCACCTTCTCCACAATCAGGTCGCGGCTGTAGGCGTTGCGCAGGCGGTCCACCAGCGGATTGTCGATGTTCGCCGCCATGATCAGGGTGCGGTCGATGGGGGCCGGCATCTCCTGCTGCTCGGCCTTCGCCGGCGCCGGTTTAGACGCGCGCTTGCCCTGCAGCGAGTAGATCAACTGCTCCAGATCCGGCTCCGGCTGCCGCGAGAAGACGATGAACAGGTTCTCCGTCCCCGGATTGGTGTCGAACGCCAGGCGCGATTTCGGCGGCATCGTGTACGGATGGAAGCCCTCGACCTTGTTATTGCCGTCTTCGATCTCCGGCGACGGGAACATCGGCTTCCACGTCCCGCTCGATCCCTGGTTGATGATGTACAGGTAGCCGGAGGCGTTGGGCTCGATGGCGAAGCGGATGCGGTCGCCCGAATGGAATACGGTGTCCGCGGCCACCTCGGAAGTCGAGTTGTCCGGGTTGATCTTGAGGATGGTGTAGCGCAGGCCGAGCGGCGGTTCGCCCGTGGTCGGCATTGGCGCCGTCGCGACCGACGCGCGCACGATCGGCGCGGACGTGGTGTCCCCCGCGGCGGGCGTCGAAGTCGCGGGCGTCGACGTCGCGGGCGCCGGCGGCTTCACGGTGCCGGGCTGCGCTTCGACCCGCGCGGTTTCCTGCTTGGAAGGCGTCCGCGCCGGCCGCGGCGTGGTCCGCGCCGGCGGTCTCGCGATCGCCATTTCTCGGCTCGGCGATACCTGCGCGGCGGCGTAAAACAGTTCGCGTGCGGTGAGATGCTTGGGAGCGCTCTGCGCCGGAATCATTCCGGCGGTGCAAAGGGCTACGACGATTCCCCTTTTGAGTGGCATAGGCTGTCCGGTCCCCCGGGACCGGCCTCCTCCTGTGAATACAATAACACCGCCGGGCGGCGCGACTGGGGGTATTTGCCTTAGGTTAGGTACTGTAACCGGTCCGATCAGCGCCTCGGGCGGGGTTCGTACGCCAAGAGTGCCTGCTGGACCTGGGCCTGGACTAATTCGCGCCGATCGATTCGAGTTCGAAGAGAACACGGCCCAGGGTCCAGGAACGGAACGGCGCGGAGATCTTCCCTTCCGGCGAGATCACGGCGTAGCGGGAACCGCGAACGGAGGCCCCGGAAACTTGTCGATCAGGCCCAATCGGCCACCACCGGTAATGACAGATGCATTTACGGGCGCGGGCGAGTGATCGGGCGGCACGGAGGCGGCGAAGCGTCAACCTCCCCCGTGCCAGAGGGCTGTGCGACCATGGATCGCGAAAGAGGATTCAGGGAGGGGGGAAATGAGGGCGAAACTCCTGCGGTTCAACGGCGCACTAGAGAGGGATCCCGCTATCGATGTCTGGATGGAAGAGCACGCCGGTGAATTGGGCGCGCTAGCCCATCAGTGGTTTGAAGCGATGCGGGGATGCGGTGACGAAGTCCGGGAACTCCTGCACGACGGCTGTCCGGTGGCGTGTTTGGGAGACGCGCCTTTCGGCTACGTGAATGTCTTCACCTCACACGTGAACGTGGGCTTCTTTCACGGCGCATCGCTTCCCGACCCGGCCCGCTTGTTGCAAGGCACCGGCAAGTTCATGCGGCATGCGAAACTCAGGCCGGGAGCGGCCATAAACACAGCGGCATTGAAGCGGCTCATCGATACGGCGTACTCGGATATCAAGTCGCGCGTCGAAAACGGCTGAGTGCCATGGCGTGCCGCGCCGCTATCGCCGGCGGGTGGCGCGCATGGCCAGGGCCCACGCGGCGGCCGGCACCAGCATGACCCCTCCCAGCGCGACCGCGAACACCCGCGGCGCGACCCCGTGATCCAGGAACACGCCCGCCAGGTAGCTGCTCGCCGAAATCGTCAGGGTGCACAGCCCGTAGTCGGCCGCGAACACCCGCCCGCGGAAACGGTCCTCCGTGTAGTTCTGGAGCAGCGTGGTCGAAAAGACCCAGTTCATCGACGTGCCCGCGTGGGCGAAAATCACCGCCGCCACCGCCGCCAGAGGCGCGCCCCACACGCCCACGACGATGTATCCCGCCGCCGCGGCGACGAAGCCCGCCAGGATCGCCCGCCGCATGCGCGCTTCGCTCTCCCCCGCCCACTGCGCCGCCGCCAACGGACCCATTAGCGAACCGGCGCCGCGCGACCCCATCAGCAGGCTCATGCCGAGCAGCGCCTGCCGGCTCTGGTCCAGCCCCGCGGCTTGGATCGCGAAGACCCGCTCCCCCAGGATGGGCAGCAGCACGTTGTTCGCGCCCAGCACCCCGATCCCGCCCTTGACGAACACCGTTGCCAGCCGCCGCCGGTCGCGCGCGATGTAGCGCAGTCCCTCGATCACCGGCCAGAACTCCACCAGTTCCCTCGCGCGGAACGAACCCGGCGCCGCCGCGTGCGGCTCGCTGAATTTCATGCGCGCGATCAACCCCGCCGAAGCGAGGAAGGAGAGCGCGTTGAGCACGAACACCGTATCCCGCCCCAGCCACGCGGCCACCACCCCGCCCAGCGCCGCCCCCACCGCCAGGCAGAACGACCACGTGATCGAAGCCAGCGCGTTGGCCGTGGTCACCCGGTTCTCCGGCACGATGTTCGGGATCGCCGCCGAATGAGCCGGCTCGAAGAACGCCGCCCCCAGCGTCTCCAGGAACAGCAGCGGGTACACCAGCCACACCATCGCCGGCGTGCGCACCGCCAGCATCCCCAGCACGACGAAGAACCGCGCCACGTCGGCGCCGATCATGATGCGCTTGCGGCTGAGCCGGTCGTTGAGCACGCCCGCGGTAGGTGCCGCCAGCGTCGCGGGCAGCACTTGCAGCACCACCGCCAGTCCCACCGATTGGGCCTTGCTGCCGGTCAGGTCCAGCAGCAGGTTGTAGACGCTCAGCGCATAAAACCAGTCCCCCAGTTCGCTCACGATCTGCGCGATCCACAGCAGCCGGAAGTTGCGGTTCGCGCGCAGCAGCGCGAGGTAGCGCGAGAGCATCAGCGCGGCGCGCGTCCTCCCGCGTCGCTACTCCACATACAGGCCCATGCGCTGCTTCACGGTGCGCACGGTATCGTTGGCGATGGGCGCCACGCGCGCGGCGCCTTCGCGCAGCACGCCGGCGAGATACCCGGGGTCGCCATTGATCTGCCGGTAGCGCTGCTGGAAGGGCTCCAGGTGCGCGATCGTCATTTCCGCCACGCGCTTCTTGAGATCGCCGTAGCGCATCCCGGCGAACTGCGCTTTGATGGCTTCGTCGGTATCGCCGCTGAATCCCTGGTAGATGCTCAGCAGGTTGGCCACCCCCGGTCCCATGCTGTCGAAGTCCACGGCGGGCTGCGAATCGGTGGTGGCGCGCATGATGGTCTTCCTGATCTTCTCGGGCGGATCGAGCAGCGCCACCGCGTGATTCGCTCCCGTCGCCGACTTGCTCATTTTCTGTTCGGGATCGTCCAGACCCATGACGCGCGCGCCCACTGTGGGCAGGCTCGTGTTCGGTACCACGAAGGTGTCGCCATAGAGCGAGTTGAAGCGCTGCGCGATGTCCCGCGTCAGTTCCAGGTGCTGCGCCTGGTCCTCGCCCACCGGGACGATGCCCGCCTGGTAGAGCAGAATGTCCGCCGCCATCAGCACCGGATATTGCAGAAGTCCGTCGCCCACTGATTCCTGCTTCGCGGCCTTGGCCTTGTACTGGGTCATGCGCTCCAGCCATCCGATCGGGGTGACGCAGGTGAGCATCCAGGAAAGCTCGGCGTGCGCGGGGACCGCGCTTTGCACCATAATGGAGCAGACCTTGGGATCGATGCCGGCAGCCAGGTAGAGACCCGCGATCTCCAGGATCTTGGCGCGCAACTCCGCCGGGTCCTGGTAGACCGTGATGGCGTGCAGGTCTACGATACAGAAGATGCACTCGTAATCGTTCTGAATCCGGACCCAGTTTTTGAGCGCGCCCAGATAATTTCCGATGTGCAGGTTACCGGAAGGCTGCATTCCGGAGAAGACTCGTGTTTTCATGGTAGAAGAATCGGGAGAAATCCTATCGTAAGCAATTTCGAACTCACGGTGGAAAAGCTGGTGTACGGCGGCGACGGTCTCGGCCGCCTGGACGGGCGCGTAGTGTTCGCGCCGTTCGTGCTCCCTGGCGAGCGGATCCGCGCCAGAGCGGAACGTGAGAAGCCGGGCCTGGTGCGCGCGCGCATGCTCGAAGTCCTCGACGCCGCGCCCGCCCGCGTTGCCGCCCCGTGCGCCGCCTTCGGCGCCTGCGGCGGCTGTCACTACCAGCACGCCCACTACGAACTGCAACTGGAGATCAAACGCCGCATCCTGCGCGAGGAGTTGCGGCGCCTCGGGAAAATCGACGCTCCCGAAGAAATCGCCACCGTCTCCGCCGAGCCCATGGGCTACCGCAACCGTGTGCAACTGCACGTGGAGGAGAACCGCCTGGGCTACCGCGAGGCGCGGTCGCACAACCTGGTGCCGGTGCGCGGTTGTCCGGTTGCCTCGCCCCGCATCGAAGCGGCCATCTCCGCGCTCAACCGCATGGCGCGCGACGGGCGCTGGCCCCGCTTCATGCGCTCGCTCGAAGTCTTCACCGACGAGCGGCAGGTGCAGATCAACGTTCTCGAAACTCTCCGCCCCGTGGCGCGCCGCTTCTTCGAATGGTGCGCGACGGAAATCGAAGGCGTGGTGGAAGGCGCGCTGGATTATCGCGGCGAATTCCGCGTCAGCAGCAACTCGTTTTTCCAGGTGAACCGCTTCCTGCCCGACCGGCTGGTGGAGACCGCGCTCGATGGCGCCGAAGGCGATACCGCGGTCGATCTCTACGCCGGCGTGGGCCTCATGTCCCTGCCCCTGGCGCGGAGGTTCCGCGAAGTCTACGCCGTCGAAAGCGGCGCCGGTGCCGTGCGCGACCTCTGGTTCAATGCCGACCGCGCCGGCCTGGGCAACCTTCACGGCCTTCAGCAAAGCGCCGAAGAGCACCTGGCGCAACTGGAGCGGACGCCCGATTTCGTGGTCGCCGACCCCCCGCGCGCCGGACTCGGCAAGAGCGTGGTCAAGCGCCTCTGCGACTTGAAACCGCGCCACCTGGTAGTGGTCGCCTGCGATCCGGCAACCATGGCGCGCGACCTCTCCGGCTTGATCGCCGCCGGCTACAAGATCCGGCGCATGGCCTTGATCGACCTCTTCCCGCAGACCTATCACCTGGAAACCGTGGTCGATCTGCGCCTGTAGGGCCGGCCTGCCGCTACCTGGACTTGCCCGCGTTTTCCACCACGCCCTGCGCCAGGTAGTTCTGAATCTTGGTGGCGTTGCGCGCGACCTCGTAATAGGCCGCCTGCAGCAGGTTGTTCTTGCTGTTGATCAGGGTCTCGCGGATGCTCTGCTGCACGCGCGGATCGTTCAATTCGCGCTGTCCGGCGGGTTCCTTGGTGATCACCTTGAGGATGCGGTAACCCTCCTGCGTGTGGATGATGGGAGAGATGCCGTTGGGCGGCAGCGAGACTACCATCTTGCGCAGTTCGGGATTGGCCTTTTCGAGGTCGCTCTCGCGCACGAATCCCATGTCGCCGCCGTTCGGCGACGTGTTCGGATCCTCGGAGTAGTTTTGCGCGAGCATGGTGAAATCCTCGTTGCGGCGCAACCGGGCCATGATGTCCTCGATCTTCAGCTTGGCCTCCCGTTCGTTCTGCGCCTTGGAGTTCTTCAAATTCCGTACGTTCGAATCCGGGAACGGGGAAACGAAGATCTGCGCCATGTGCACCGCCGGCTCGGCCAGGTTGAAACTGGCCTTGTTGGCTTCGTAGAAGGCCTTCACGTCGGCGTCGGTGATCGCGATCTTCGACGTGATCTCCTTGTTGATCAGCTTGTCGATGGTGAGCTGCCGGCGCTTCTGCGCGCGCAGGTCGTCCATCGTCATGTGGCGGTCCGCAAGCTGCTTCTCGAACTCCTCCTTGGTGTAGGGAGAGCGCATTTTGGCGATTTCCGCGTCCACGTCCGAATCGGTCGCGTTCAGCCCCAGCTTTTCGGCGCGCTGCAGCATGATCTCGTTGTTGATCAGGCTGTTCAACAGGTCCAGCTTTTGCGCCATGATCTGGTCTTCGCTGGCCCCTTCGGCCTGCTGCGAGTAGTTGGATTGGTAGGCCTTGTCCAACTCCGCGTTGGTAATTGCGTGCCCGTTCACCTCCGCCGCGAC
>JAFDVU010000142.1 GCA_018268835.1 Acidobacteriota bacterium
AAATAAGGCAAATATGTCCGAAGAGAAGGATACCTTCGAAGAACAACAGCCTGAGGGTGAAAACACCGCCGGGATTGGCGGGGAAGAGTTTCACGAGGCGGACGGCGAGCCCGTCGGGTACGCGGAAGAACCCGAGACCGAAATCGCCGCGGAGCCGGCGGTTGCGGTGGAAGAAGAAGCCGCCGCAGTGGCGGGCGGTTACGACCCTTCCTCTCCCAAGAAGTGGTATATCATCCACACCTATTCGGGCTTTGAGAACAAGGTTCAGGAATCGCTGCGCACGCGGTCGGAAGCTTTCGGTTTCGCCGATAAGATCGGGCAGATTCTGATCCCGACCGAAGAGGTAGTGGAACTGCGCAACGGCAAGAAGGTCACCAGCAAGCGCCTGGTTTATCCGGGGTACGTGCTGGTGGAAATGGAAATGAACGACGCGCTGTGGCATGAGATCAAGAACACGCCGCGCGTCACCGGATTTGTCGGCGGCGGGAACACTCCGGTGCCGCTCAGCGCGGAAGAAGTGAATGCCATTCTGTACCGGCAGACTTCGTCGGCGGAGCGTCCGCGGCCGAAGATGACGTTTGAGAAGAACGATTCGGTGCGCATCATCGACGGACCGTTCGCGAATTTTTCGGGGAAGGTGGACGAGGTCAACACCGAGCGCGGGACTCTTCGCGTGATGGTGACGATTTTCGGACGCGCGACACCGGTAGAACTCGAGTTTTTGCAGGTGGAAAAAGGTTAGCGTATGGCAAAGAAAGTAACGGCGCAGGTGAAGCTGCAGATTCCGGCGGGCAAGGCCACGCCGGCGCCCCCGGTGGGCACGGCGCTCGGTCCGCAGGGCGTCAATATCATGGACTTCTGCAAGGCGTTCAACGCCAAGACGTCCGCGAAGGACCAGGAAGGCCTGATCATCCCGGTGGTGATCACGATCTACTCGGACCGTTCGTTCACGTTCATCACGAAGACCCCGCCGGTACCGGTGCTGATCAAGCGCGCGGTGAATCTGGCCAAGGGTTCGGCCGAGCCGCATAAGACCAAGGTCGGCAAGATCACGCAGCAGCAGGTGGAAGAGATCGCCAAGATCAAGATGCCGGACCTGAACTGCTTCGACCTGGAAGCGGCGATGAACTCGGTGCGCGGCACCGCGCGCAGCATGGGCGTGGACGTCGTCTAGATCTGGTTGGCGCGCCGGGCGCGAAATGCGTCCCGGCGTCCGCGAAAAGTTGACTCTGTTTTCGCGGAATGAAACAATAGAGTCACCTGCCTGTAGTTTCAATATGCGGATGTGGCGGAATTGGCAGACGCGCTAGATTCAGGTTCTAGTTCTCGCAAGGGAGTGGAGGTTCAAGTCCTCTCATCCGCACCAAGTTATAGATAATAAATAACTTACACAATATCGGGTTCCAGATGTTGAATACGATGTTGAATAAGAAGCCCCTCTAAAAGCCCTCCGGTAGTCCCGGAGGGTTTTTCCTTTCTCTCTCCTTTCCCGCTCCAGACACGAGCCATGCGATCCGGCCCGTAATTTGATACATTCAGGTCTGTAACGCACACATGCGGACGCTGACATGGCGTTCCGCTGACGTGACCGGAATCCGGCTCCAACACTGGCGGCGGGATGCGCTACAACGGGACGATCCATTGAAACCTCAGTTCTTGTTGCTCCTGCCAGCCGTGTTGCCTGTGTGGGGTGTTGATTCCCTTTCACGCCAGATTCCAGTAGAGATCACGCACGAAAAGGGATCGTTCAGCGGCCAGTTGACGGTTTCGCTGAACGGCTCCATGAACAAGGCCAAGGCCACATGGAATGCCACCATTCGGAACACATCCCGGACCAAGATCTTCCGGGTGACCTTTTGTGTGAGAGCGTTCGACCCGTCCGATCAGGAGATCAGGCCCGGAGGGAATGAGTGCGTGATCCGATTGTGGGGGAGCAATTGGGAGCCAGGTTCTCCGCTGACCTTCAAGGGAAACCAAAACATCAAGATCAGCGACGAAAAGACCCCGGTGCAGGTTGCGAAGTACACCATCACCGCCACCGAGGTTTTCGACCATTCACCAAATCTCCGCTCCATGGATGTCCGTTGCCCGTTGGTCTGGTCCTCCGCAATCCGGGTGTTCGCAGATAAAAAGTTCCGGCCAACCGTGATGGACAAGGACAGCTTCACCGCAACCTACGCCTACGATGGTGGCCGGGTGGACTCCGGTTCCACGAACTTCCTGAAGACGTACACCACCGCCTACACTGGCTGGACGATGATCTGGGAGTCGTTCCGGGTTGACAACGCATCCCTGTACCTTCGGGAAGAAACTCCGGGCACCTGTACCGCCGAAGTCAAAATGAGCTTCGCCGGATTTGGCAAGCCGATGTTTGGGCAGTACGGCTGGTATGCCGTCGAATCGAACTTCAACTTCGAGAAGGCTCTACTGGACAGCGTAGCGGTGCAATCGAAACAGGCCGCAACCTCTGATCTGGACAAGGCCATCAGCCAGCTACCAGCGGGACCACCAAAAGCCGTTGAGGGAGCGGCAAAACCCCAACTGACGATCACTTCGGAACCGACTGGAGCGGAAATCGAGATCGACGGAGAATTCATTGGGAGCACCCCAACCACGGTGACGGCGAAAGAAGGCAGTGTGACCGTGAAAGTGAAGAAGGCCGGGTTTCAGCCGTGGGAGCGAAGCCTGAAACTGAACCCCGGCGACAAACGGACGCTCAATGCTGAGATGGTGAGATGATGATGGAAATCTCACACCATTTCATCAGGTTGATGTATCGGATACAATTGGGACGCAAGCGAACCAGCGATGAGCGTGGCAGACTTCGGTTCGGGTCTATCGCCTAAACTCTGACTAACATCTCGGAAAGGGGTTACAGAAGGACACTCCATGCAGACGAAGAAACCCAAAAAGGCGACATTGAAGAAGTCGGCGAAACAGGCTGAAGTAACTAATGATCTGGCTGAGCATAAGCCTCTGACCGCTGACGTTCTGCCACGACGCTCACTGGAACAGGCCCTTGATGTTGCCAAGATCTTGCGTCAGGTCTTCGCCGGGAAAGCGGTGACATTCGACGAACTAGCGAAGGCGATGGACATTTCTCGTCACAACCCGAACTTCAAGTACACCGTATGGTCGGCGGTTTCATACGGAATCGTGAACGCCGAAGGTCCGAATCAGAGCCGTCGCTATTCGCTGGCGGAAACCGGGCGGAAGATCGTTGCCGAGAACATTCCGGGCGAAGGACAAGAAGCAAGAATAAAGGCCGTCCTGACGCCCACTGTCCTCAGCAAATTCTATACCGACTACAACGGCCACCCTATACCGCCCACTGAAGAGCACTTTGCTAACGTGCTGGAAGACCGCTTCAACGTGCCGAGAGACCGCACGAAAGAGGCGATGGACATTATCGTGGCGAACGGCAAATACGCCGGAATTTTCGAAGAAACCGGAGAAGGCCAACCGCCAGTTGTCCGTGTGACTGATGTACCGACTGGAGAACTGCCAACGGCTGTGGACCACAAAGCCGTTTCGGCACCGGAAGCTGCAACCGGCAGTACGGCTTGGGAAAAGATCTGCTTTTATATTACGCCACTCGGTGAAGATGGATCTGAAGAGCGGCGGCACGCCAACATGATGCTCAACCATGTGGTGCGACCAGTTTTCAAAGAGCACGGCTTTACTGTCGTTCGGGCCGATGAGATAGCTAAGACAGGTCTCATTACCCGCCAGATCTTCGAGCATCTTGCAAAGGCTAAGATCTGTGTGGCCGATCTGTCCTTCCACAATCCCAATGCCTTCTATGAGCTTGGCGTGCGCCATGCGTTTCTTCTCCCGACGATCCAACTGATTCACAAGAGCCGAAAGATCCCATTCGATCTGTCACAGGGGCGCACGATCACAATAGACACAAGCGATAGTTACATGGTCCCTGACCATTTGGAATCGGCACGGAAGACACTGGCGGAATACGTGAAAAATATGATCGCCGGAAGTGCTGGACCGGAAGACAACCCGGTGGCAGCTTATCTTCCGGGGGTGCACGTCACCATGAAGTAACTCATGCTCTTTCGCTCCCTAACTTCTTTCAGGAGATAGCACTCGTCAAGCTATGCTTCCTTGCGCTCTGGCATAAGGGTAGGGATTTCCGTGACGCCAAGATAAGGTGATCTGCAAAACGGCGTACCAAATGCTTAACTATTCTACATTTTGGCTTGGGGTTCGTCTGATATGGCGATCCACAATTGGGAAAGTCATTATCATACTAATCGGCCTGATTGTCTTGATTAGGCAACTCAAGAATCCTAATAGCTTGACAAACCGATCTATTTCAATGTTGATTGCGGTGATGAAATGTCTTGACCGTTTGCGTAAATTAGGAAGTCCTCTTAGGCGCACCGTGAGTCTGATAGATAGGTAGATAACTTGCCATGACAGTCCCAGTTCAGCCTATGTGTCCTCCAGCCGAGATGAGACGGCAACTGCGGACTTCACGGCTGAAGGACAGGAACCTGAACGGGGGGGGCGCAGCCCCGGACGAATAGGCGTTGAATCATTCCGGCCTTTTCAGCGACCTCTTTCCTGACTCGACCTGCGGTTTACTCCGCTTTCCCTTGACCATCCGAACCCGCTGACGCTGGCCGTGATCGCCAGGAAACGTAAACAGAGCCGTCACGTTTGTGTCCAGTGCAGTCGCTAGGGCTTCGATGGTATCGAAGGATGGCGCAGTGATTCCACGCTCCACCATACTCAGGAAGTCCTCGCTGACCGAAGCCAACGTCGCCAAATAAAGCTGGTTGTAGCCCTTTTCGGTACGAAGCTCCCTAAGACGTTTTCCAAACAGTTCCCGCAGACTCTTCACAAACCGTCATCTTCCCGAAGTGTGACTGCGGAATTCCGTAGTTCTGCTACGGGATAGTGTTGACATGACGACTGGCTTCGGAATACGATTGGCAGGGTATTTTGACCGGAGTGGCTGGAATCAGGCCATTTCACTGATCTTCAAGATACACCTACTTGCGATTACAAACTATCTACTTTAAGGACGTTATGCGAATTGACCACATCACCTTGAACGCCCCAAAAAAGCGACAATCCGAAACACATAGATCGGAGTTGCCAACCGCAACGCTGGACATCGAAGAGCTTCACCGCCGCTGGATGAAGGCGGCGATTGGTCAGACCGAGATCGAACGAATGCTAGACGATGTTCGCAAGGGCCACGTTTACCCTCTGAAGCGGATTGCCAAGATGCTCCACTGTTCAAACAACACGGCGTGGCGATTGTTCAGGAATCAACCGGGCGTGATACGGCTCAATAGGGTCTATCGGGTACCGGAGACGGTGTTCCAACGGGTGGTGTCCGAAATCATGGAGTCGGGTGAGCAAGGACAACCCGCTACCAAGGAAGACTCCGTCCCGGAGAAGTTTTCTTCCAGAAGGGAGACCTCATGAACAAGCGCATCAAGGAATTGATCCGACGGCGGCTGGAAGGCAAACCTCTCACCGCCCCGCCAAATCCGAAGTCAATGTCCGCTTCACGGCAATCCAATTTGGAGAAGATCGCAAGTGATAAGAGCCACCCCTTCGACCAGCAATGCGACCCTGAGCGGTGCCTTGCAGATCTGCGTGAGGGCAAGGTGTACACAATTGCGAATGTCTCTCGGATGTTGCGGTGCGGAAAAGACACTGCCATTTTGCTCTTCAGAAACGAGCCGGGTGTGGTCAAGTTGAGGAAGGTGTATCGGATTCCCGAAACTGTCCTTGAGCGGGTATTGAAAAGAATCATGCGGGGCGGTGAATGAACTTCCTTTTGCTCCCCGGCGTTCAGGTCACTCCGCTCAGACCGCTCTCAAATGTTGAACGAGACCGTCAAAAACGCTCAATCAGTCAAGGGGGAACGCAGGGAAGTGGCTTTGTTTTTAACACATTGGGCGGGTGCCTCGGCTTAGGGTAAATGTTGGATGAGGCTATGTATCTGAAAGAAAACAAGGGCTTTTGGGGCAGCTTGTTCGAGGTTCAAGTCCTCTCATCCGCACCACCAGCTGTGATCCCCCGAGCCTCGGCGTGCCGCAGGAATCCTTAAAAGTCGAGCGCCTGGATCCTGGCGGAGATACGATCTTTAACGACTTCCAACAGGGGACGCGCCCCCTCCCTCAGATGCTCTGGAATACACTGCTCCAGGCGTGCTTCGATGGACGGCCTCTCACCATACGCGGCGGCAGAGTATCCGAAGTCGTCCGCCAACAGGCAGGCAGTTTGAGTCACCCCCAGCAGCCTCAATCCGCAGGGCTTCTCGTGATGACCCGCGATCGGTTCATGGAATACCTCTGGGAAGCCCCACTTCCGCGCGAGGTAGATGCCTGCAGTGCAGTGATCCATTCCGCAGGCCGCCACCTCCGCCTCCAGAACATGTTGTGTTGATTCGTGATACCGCAGCAGCAGGACGGAATATGCCTCCTGATGAGCAGCGAGCAGTCCAGCACGCCCCAAATCGTGCACGATTCCGGTCGTCTCGGCAAGTTCAGGAGACACTCCAAAGATGGATGCCAGTTCAGCCGCGATTGTTGCTGTGGCAAGGCTGTGACGCCATATCCGCCGGACGACGCCGGTTTTCGGCGCGCCCTGCAACAGAGAACGCATGGCCAGGGTTGTCGTCATGGCCCGGGCCTGATCGATGCCGATAACCAGGATCGCGTTGGTCAGATCGCTGATACTCTGCGGAACGCCGAACAGGGGAGAATTGGCATAGGCCAACAACTCGGCGGCGAGCGCCGCATCCGAACGCACCAGACGCACAACCGCGGCGATCTCTACGTCGTCCTGATCGAAGAGTCGAAGCAGCGACACGGCAATGGGGCTGAAAGGAGGCAGCCGCGCCAAACAGCCGAGAGCCGCGTCCTCCACCGGGGTAGCGGCACTGTCACCCAACGCCGGACTCTCCACCGGCTCCGCGGCCGAGGCGGCTTCCAGCACCTTGGAAGTAGGGGTTCCAATCCGCCCATATTTGAGACGATTGAGGAGTCGCATATATCGCCTTGCCCAGTCGATATCCGACTTGGAAGAACTCCTTGTCGCACCAAAGCAAATGCCTGTCAATTATGGAGGAATATCGGGCGGCGACCGACTCAGTTGGAGTTCCGGCACCGCGGCTAGAACTCCCATGGGCACTTGGGCACAACTGGCTAATCCGGCCAGTGCATCCCTGGCTTGGCGCTCATCTGCAGCGATTGTAGCACGGTCTTTTTCGGCTGCGAGCAGACCGCCAGACCGCCCGATTGGACAAAAGCTAACCAAAACTAACAAGGCGGTCCTGACCAGCAAGAGTGGTGGCGTGCGACCTCCCGCCTAAGGTATACGCCTGATTCTCGATACAGCATCGTGCCTAGAAGTTTCAGGTTCCCCGCCGATATGGACTCTAGGTGTCTTTACGCCTCAATCTCGCGCCAGAGGACTACAGGACCATCCTGGAGTCGCTGCCGATCGCGGTTTACGCGGTGGATCCGGAGCGCCGTATCGCCTTCTGGAACGACGGCTGCGAGAGGATTACCGGCTACCTGCGGCACGAAGTCATCGGCCGCGTTTGCGCGGATGATCTTCTGATGCATTGCGACCAGAGTTGCCGTATCCTCTGCGGCGCGGGCTGTCCTCTGGCGGATACGATGCGGGACGGCCGGCCCCGTGAAGCGGACGTCTTTTTGCGTCACAAAGCGGGGTACCGCGTACCTGTGCGGGTTCGCGCGGTGCCGATCAGGGACAGTCACGACGTCATCGTCGGCGCCTGCGAGTGTTTCGACGAGCGGACCGTCGTGCTGCCCGGGCTCGGTGGGGCTCAGCGCACTCTTCCAAGCGGGCAGCCGGACCAGCCGGGAGAGACTTCGCAGGCGGTCCTGCTTCGCCGCCTGGAGAGCGATCTGCGATGCGTCGCGGAGACACAAGTCCCCTTGGGATTGCTGCAGATCGGGATCGACCACCTCGATCAACTCCGGGCAAAAGGCGGAAGCAAGGCCGTGGAAGCCGTCATGGACGCCACGGCGCAAACCCTGGCGAGGAGTGTGGGGCCTGGCAATGAGGTGGCACGCTGGGCCGACGGTCAGTTCATTGTCGTATTACGCGGCTGTTCGAAGTCAGCCCTGATGGAGTGTGCCAATACTCTCTTGGCTCTTGGCGGAATGGAGGCGGTGCCGTGGTGGGGGACCCGCCTCACGGTGAATCTATCGGCTGGTGGATCCCTGGCATACCCCGGAGAGGCTCCGGCAGACCTCATTCAGCGCGCGGGCGAGGCGCTACTAAAAGTGGAGGGCAAAAATCGCGTTGAGGTGGTGTAAGCCGCCAGTGGAGCGAGAAAGCTCATGTATCAAATCATTGGAATACTGGCTGTTTTCGGCGCCGTGGTGAGCGGGTACCTGATGGAGAAGGGCAATCTCCGAGTACTGCTGCAGCCGGCCGAACTGGTGATCATCGGGGGCGCCGCCATCGGGACGGTGCTCATAGGCAATCCCCCGCACATTCTGAAGAAGATCCTGAGCGGGATCAGCGGCGCGTTCAGCGGATCCAGGTTCAGCCTGCATCTTTATCAGGACTCTCTGAAGATGCTGTATGAACTGTTCAACGCGGCGCGTAAGGAAGGGCTGGCGGCAATCGAGAAGGACATCGAGGACCCCGGACAAAGCAAGCTCTTCGGCAACTATCCCAAGATCATGAAAGACCACCACGTATCCAACTTCATCTGTGACACGATACGCACCGCCAGCACGGGAGGAGTCGACCCGTTCGACCTCGATCAGATGATGGATCTCGACATTGAAACCCACCATCACGAGGCCACCCTGCCTGTTACGGCCCTGACCACAATGGCCGACTCGCTGCCGGGTCTGGGCATCGTGGCCGCAGTCCTTGGAGTGGTCATCACGATGGGGGCGCTTGGTGGGCCGCCCGAGGAGATTGGACAAAAGGTCGCAGCCGCCCTGGTCGGCACGTTTTTGGGCATCCTGTTGTGTTACGGGCTGCTGGGTCCGATCGCCTCCAACATGACGAAGCTCGCAGATGACGAAAAGCACTATTACCAGGTTCTGCGTGTGTGCATTCTCGCGTTCCTGAAAGGACTCCCTCCCCTGCTGGCCGTGGAGATGGGGAGACGAGCGGTGCCGGGACACGTCCGGCCGAGTTTCCAGGACATTGAGAACGCCTGCCGCAAGAAGGGGCCGGAGGCAGCCGCGGCATAGCCGTCACTAACATGGCCGGAACCCAACCCATTATCATCAAGCGCAAAGCGGCCCACGCGGCTCATCACGGCGGGGCATGGAAGGTGGCCTACGCGGACTTCGTCACGGCGATGATGGCCCTCTTTATCGTTCTGTGGCTCCTCAATAGCAGCAAGCAGATTCAGGTAGCCGTCGGCGGATACTTCAAAGATCCGACGGGCACCGCAAAGAAGGTCGGCAGCGACATGAGCGGTTCCGGCGAGAACTTCACGGTCACGAAGGACAATATGGACAAGATCAAGGAGGAATTGCAGAACAGCCTTCGGAAGACAGCGGACTTCGAGAAACTGAAGAACCAGATCGAAATGACGATTACGGCGGAAGGCCTTCGCATCGAGTTGATGGAGACGGACAAAGGAGCATTCTTCCCTGTCGGCATAGCGGAGCTGAACGACAGCGGGAAAGAGATTGTCACCATGTTGGCGGAGGAACTCGGTAAGCTGCCCAACTCCCTGTCGATCGAAGGCCACACGGACGCCAAACCATTCTCGGAGAATTCCAACTACGGGAACTGGGAGCTTTCCGCAGACCGCGCCAACTCGGCGCGGCGCGTGATGCAGCCGCACTTGGGACCGCGCCAGGTCACGCAGGTTCGCGGATTCGCCGATCAACGGCTGCGCACGCCAAAGGACCCGGCGAACGCATCCAACCGACGCATCTCGGTGATCGTCCATTACATTGTCTCGCCGGATACCGACGATCGGGTAGCGAAGCCGCAGCCCCCACCCGCGTCCACCGCAAAGGAATGATCGGGCCGCAGCCGGCTCGCCCTTCGCCCTCCGGCGGGCGTATACTCATTTGAGTCCGGGATTAGCCGATATGAGTTTCTTCTCCAAGCAGTTCATCGATGTCATTCAGTGGACCGAGCAGGGCGATTCGGTACTGGCCTGGCGCTTCCCGATGGAAGACCAGGAAATCCAGACCGGCGCGCGGCTGACGGTCCGCGACTCACAGCTCGCGGTCTTCGTCAACGAGGGCCAAATTGCCGACGTCTTCCAGCCGGGTCTCTACAAGCTGAGCACGCACACGCTGCCCCTGCTCACCAACCTGCTGAACTGGGACAAGGCGTTCCAATCGCCTTTCAAGAGCGATGTCTACTTCTATTCCTCGCGCCTGCGCATGGACCAGAAGTGGGGGACGGCCACGCCGATCACGATCCGCGACCGCGAGTTCGGCGCGGTGCGGATCCGCGCCTACGGCATCTATTCCTACCGGATTGCCGATCCGCGGGTGTTCTACCAGAAGGTGAGCGGTTCGCGGGCGTCGTACCAGGTGAGCGAACTCGAAGGACAGTTGCGCAACACCATCATCGGGCGGATGACGGACGCGTTCGGGAACGCGCACGTGAATTTCATCGACATGGCGGGCAGCCAGTCGCAACTCGCGCAGGCGTTGCAGGCGACGCTGCAGCCGGTGTTTGCCGACCTGGGGCTCTCGCTCGAATCGTTCGTGGTGGAGAATATTTCGCTGCCGGACGAGTTGCAGAAGATGCTGGACCAGCGGATCGGCATGAACATGCTGGGCGACATGAACCGCTATACGCAGTTCCAGGTGGCGCAGTCGATGCCCATCGCCGCGGCCAATGAAGGGGGCGGAGCAGCGGGCATCGGGGCGGGACTCGGCGCCGGGATGGTGATGGCGCAGCAGATGATGAACGCGATGCGTCCGGGGGCGCCCGCGGAACCGGCGCCGCCCCCTCCGCCGGCTCCCGCGGCACCGGCGGAACCGGCCGCACCGGGCGGCGCGCCGGGGGCCGGTGGAGCGACGAAGTTCTGCATCAACTGCGGCAAGCAGATTCCCAAGCCGGCGCGATTCTGTTCCGACTGCGGCAGCGCGCAGCAGTAACTACCACTGCGTCGAAGTCGCGTTGGACCAGCGGTTGATGTTGCGCGACTCGCCTTCGATACGTTCGAAGACGGATTGAATGGCCACGCGGCCGGGTCCGATCAGGCGCAGCCACAGGTACCGGTTGCTCCAGGATCCCCAACCGAAGAAGCCGCTGCTGGGCTGCTCGAAGTGCAGGTGCATCTGCACGGTGGGATCCTTGAACACGAGCGCGGTCGGCTTCACCAGGATGGTCTGGCCGTAGCCGAGTTCGCGGACAAACACGTTGCCGCCGGCGTGTAGCAGCAGCAGTCCAGGATTCGGCCCGGCGTTGAAGCGGTCCATGAACATACCCACCGGGTAGTGCATTTCCCGTTCGTTGCCCTGCCCGGTTTCGAACCAGACGTTGGTCTGGAACCAGTCGTAGGCGACGCTGGAGGTGGCGGCGAGCAGCATGTGCTCGCGCACGTCGATGGCTTGTCCGGGGTGCAGGCACACCGGGATCAGTTCACCGGGATCGTCCTTGGAAAACGCGATGTGTCCCGGGCCTTGGGCCTGGGTCATGATCAGGGGTAGGCCGGCCATCAGGCGCTTCCAGCCGCCTTTGAGCGACATGGTGGTTATGTTGACGCCGGTGTCCTTCCACAGGAGCACGTGGTGCATGAAGTAGACGCTGTCGCCCGCGGCGAGGTTCATGTCGGCCACGGGAACGTACATGCCTTCGATCTGGCAGGACGAATTGCCGATCTGCAGCTTGGCCATATCCTTGCGAGCCGGCAGTTGGGTCCAGCCGCTCTTGGTAACCAGCGCGGCGGTCCGGAGCGCGGCGCCGCACCGCGGGCACGACCCGGTGGAGGCGTCCACCACATCGCCGCACCACTCGCACTTCACGCTGCCGCCCGAAGGCTGGACCGCGGGCGGAGCAGGCGGCGCCGGCTGGGACATGGCGGGAGGCGGCGGGGGGACGGGCACGGCCGCGGGGACGGCGGGTTGCGCGGCCGCGGGAGCGGGACGCTTCACCGGGCTTCCGCAGGTGCGGCAGAAGTTCTGCCCTTCCAGGATCTGGGTACCGCAGTTTACGCAGAACATTTCGCTCACTCGGTGTGGTGGTGCACGTACATCGACTGGATGCCGACGCGGCCGGGTCCGGTCATCCGGGCCAGACTCATGCTGGTGCCTCCGAAGAAGCCGGTTCCCAGCTTCTGAAACTCCACGTTCATGGTGACGGAGGAATCCTTGTAGAGGAAGGCGCCCGGTTCCACCATGATGCTCTCGCCGGCGGCCAGTCGGCGTTCGAACACGTTGCCGTAGCCGTGCAGGATGAGCAGTCCCGGCGCGCCGGTGGTGACGAAGCGGTCCATGTACATACCCTGGCCGCCGAAGAGGATGTTGGAGAGGCCCTTGATGCGGATGAAGGAGTAGCCCACCTGGTGGGAGCAGAGCAGGAAAGCGTGCTCGCGTACGTCGAGTTCCATGCCGGGGTGCAGCGGCAGGACGACGAGTTCGCCGGTGGCATCGCGGGAGAAGGCGATGCGGCCGGGTCCGCCGGCGACGCTGATGATGAAGGGCATGCCGGCGAAGGCGCGCTTCATTCCGCCGGAAAGCTGCATCACCGACATGGAAACGCGCTCTTCCTTCCAGAGCATCACGTGATGTTCGAAGAAGATGGAATCGGCGGGGCCGAGGTTGATCTCGGCGGTGGGCACGATCTCGCCTTCCACCTGGCAGGTGCTGGAATTGAAGTGGATCTCGGTCATGTCGTGGATCCGGGGCGCTTCGCGCCATCCGGATTCACTCACCAGGTTGCGAATGTCCAGCGGCGCTCCGCAGGCGCCGCAGGAAAGCGCGGACTTCTGGTTCATGCTCTGGCACCACTGGCACTGAATTCGTTCGAAGGATTCGGCCGCGGGGCCGTGGGCGGCATCCGTCATAGCTTGGGATTATATCCCAAACGCGGCGGGCGGATGGGAAAAACAGACTGAGCGGCGGCTTGTGCGTCAGTGCAGGACGAGATCGGGGTCGCGGCCGGGATGGGCTGCCCTGCCGGTGAAACCGGTGAGTTGAAGGTTGGCCGCGGTCTCGGCTTGGAGCGCGTGGGTGAAGGATTCGTCCAGCTTTGCGCCCCACGCGACCGGGCAGTTCGTCAGGGCGGCTGCGCAATGGTGAGAATCCGTACGGTTGGATGCTTAATCCCGCGCCAGGTTTGGGCTTTTGCAGCTAGAGGGTGTTGTGGTCGAGAGTAGAATACTCCGGACTTGTGCATTCAGATCTAACTCGGAGGAGAGTGTTATGTCAGGCAACGTGAGTCGGATGGCGCGCCTTGCGGTCGCGATGGCGCTGAGCGGGTCCACTGTGAGCGCGCAGTCGCTGCCCAACCTGTTCCCTTTTCCCAACGGAAGCGGTCTTCTGGAAACTTCTAACACGAACGGCGGCAAACCGCTCGACCTTACCGGGCCGTTTTTCCAGTCGCTCGGCACCAACGGACGCACCTGCGCTTCCTGTCACCGGGCGAGCCAAGGGTGGACGCTATCCGCAGGCGGCGCTCAACTGGCGTTTCTGTTGACGCAGGGCCGGGACCCGATCTTTCGCACCAATGACGGCAGCAACTGCGATCACGGCATCGATACGTCCACTGTGCAGGCGCGGCAGATGGCGTACAGCCTGCTGCTTAGCCGGGGGCTGTTCCGCATTGCAGTCGTTGTTCCGGCGAACGCCGAATTCGACGTGGTAAGCGTGACCAATCCGTACGGGTGCAACGAGACGGGCACTTTGTCCATGTACCGGCGTCCGCTGCCCGCCACCAACCTGCGGTTCCTGAGCGCTGTGATGTGGGACGGACGCGAGTCATCCACGCAGACCGGCACGCAGCCGATTACATACGCCACCAATCCCGGCGACCTGAGGGTAGACCTGATGCATCAGGCGCTGGACGCGACCAACGGTCACGCGCAGGCCGCGGCGGCGCCGTCGCAGCAGCAGTTGGAGGCGATCGCCGATTTCGAGATGTCGCTGGCGACGGCGCAGGCATACGATTACTTCGCGGGATTGCTCAATGCAGGCGGCGCGACCGGTGGACCGCTCAGGCTGGGGACGGTGACGATGCCGGCGTTCTTCGTGGGGATCAATGATCCCCTCGGAGGCAATCCACACGGCACGCCGTTCACACCGGTGATCTTCAAGTTGTATGATGCGTGGAACGGGAGCACGCAGGCGGCGCGGGCCAGCATCGCGCGTGGCCAGGCGCTGTTCAATTCCAAGCCGATCAACATCACCGGCGTTGCCGGGCTGAACGACGCGCTCAACGTCGCGTCGATTCCGGGGACGTGCGGAACCTGTCACGATACACCGGATGCGGGCAACCACTCGCTGGCCGTGGCGCTCGACATCGGGACCGGCGACGTAAACAGTCCGCTCGACGTCGGCTACCTGCCGGTAATCACGCTGAGCAACAAGCTCACGCATGAGATCAAGGTCACGACCGATCCGGGCCGAGCGCTGATCACCGGACTATGGAAGGATGTGGGCAAGGTGAAAGGGCCGGTCCTGCGCGGACTCCCCGCCCGCGCGCCGTACTTCCACAACGGTTCCGCGGCCACATTGAACGATGTGCTCGATTTCTACAACCAACGTTTCGGCGTCGGTCTCACGGTGCAGGAAAAGCAGGACCTGGTTGCGTTCCTGAACACGCTGTAAGCGTCGCGTGGCCTGCGCGTCAGCGCAGGACGAGATCGGGGTCGCGGCCGGGATGCGCTGCCTTGCCGGTGAAGCCGGTGAGTTGAAGGTTGGCCGCGGCCTCGGCTTCGAGCGCGTGGGTGAAGGATTCGTCCAGCTTTGCGCCCCACGCGACCGGGCAGTTGGTCAGGGTTACGCCGCGCGCGTGGCGCACAGCGAAAGCGGGGGTGCGGTGGCGTTCGATGCCGCCGCCGGCGCCGCCGGGACGGTTGTCCCACACGCCGCCGGGGTAGCGGGTCCAGCGCTCCAGGGTGAGGGCGACGTTCTCCAAGGTGACATCGGCGATCGCGCTTTCCGGACTGCCGGAGATGCGCGCGCTGTTCTCGGCCCGCGCGGTGACGTTGCGGATGCGCACGTCGTAGAGCCGCCCCAGTTTCGCGCCGGGGGTGCGCGGGTGGGCGGTGAGCGAGATGGCCTCGCCGCGTCCCCACCACGGGTCGGAGTGGTAGCGCGAGACCAGCCGGATATCGCGGAATTCGATATCGTGCACGTCGCCTTCATCGCGCAACTGAATGCCGATGCCGCGCGAGGCGGAGCGGATCTCGCAGCGTTCGAAGACGACGTCGTGGATCTCCTGCGTGGTTTCGGTGCCGATCTTCACGCCGCAGTCCTGGGTCCGGATCACGCAATCGTGGACGCGGATGCCGCGGCAGGGGCCGAAATCGCGCGGCTGCCGGGTGCTCTTCACGACGATGGCGTCGTCGCCGCAGACGATGTCGCAGTTGCGGATTTCGGCGTTGCGGCAGTGGTCGGGATCGATGCCGTCGCAGTTGGGGACGTCGAGCAGGTTGCGGATGCGCAGTCCGTCCACGAGCACGTGTTCGCAGCCGACCATGTGGAGTCCCCACTCGGGTGCGTCGCTGAAGGAGATGCCGCGGATTTCCAGGTCCCTGCACGCGGTGAGCACGAACATTTTCGGGCGGAAGGGTTTGGGGAGCCACCATTCGTTGGGCTGGTCATAGCCGGTCATGAACCGGCGGGCGCGTCCGTCGATGTTGCCGATGCCGGTGATGCGGAGTCCCTGGGCGCCGGTGGCGGAGATGACGGCGGCACCGCGATACTGCGCGGGGTCGTCGCTGACGACGAGTTCGGCGTCGCCGTCGAGGTGGAAGTCGATCGCGCCCTTGAGTTCGAGGGTGCCGATGAGGTATTTCGCGCCGCCGCGGACGAGTACCTGCGCGCCTTTGCCGAAGGCGGCGGCATCGTCGATGGCGCGCTGGATGGCGGCTGTATCGAGCGTCGCGCCGTCGCCCTTCGCGCCGTAGTCGCGCACGTCGAAGATCCGGGTTTGCGCGCGGCCGATGCGCGCGGCCACGAGCGCGGAACCGATACCGAGCGCCGCGCGGCGGGAAAGTTCGCCCTGCATGGTTCCAACTATAGCCAAACGCACGTTTGCGGTCGCCGTCACGTGGTAGGCTGCTATCCATGAAGGCTGCCCGCATCCACCAGCACGGCGGTCCGGAGGTGCTGGTCTACGAAGAAGTTCCGGAACCGAAGCTGCGCGCGGACCAGGTGCTGGTGCGTGTGCGCGCGTGCTCGCTGAATCACCTCGACCTGTTCGTGCGCGGCGGGATTCCGGGGATGACATTCGCGATGCCCCACGTGCTGGGCGCCGACATCGCCGGCGAAGTGGCGGCGGTGGGCGAGTTGTGCGGGCGCATCAAGCCCGGGACGCGCGTGCTGCTCTCGCCGGGGACGAGCTGCCGGCAATGCGAACAGTGCCTGAGCGGGAAGGATAATTTCTGCCGCCGGTTCACGATGTTCGGCTACGGGATAGACGGCGGAAATACCGAACTGCTGGCCGCACCCGAGTACGCGGCGATCCCGATCCCCGACGATCTCTCTTTCGAGGAAGCGGCCGCGGCGCCGCTGGTATTTCTTACCGCGTGGCACATGCTGATGGAGCGCGCGAAACTCCAGCCGGGCGAAGACGTGCTGGTGCTCGCGGCATCGAGCGGAGTGGGGATGGCGGCGATCCAGATCGCGCGCCTGTTCCAGTGCCGCGTGATTGCGACCGCGGGCGGCGAGGAGAAAATGGCGCGGGCGCGCGAGCTCGGTGCGGACCACGTGATCGACCACTATCGCCAGGACATTGCGGCGGAGGTGAAGAAGATCACGGGCAAGCGCGGGGTGGATGTGGCGATCGAGCACGTCGGGACCGCCACCTGGCCGAAGACCCTGGAAGCGCTCACGCCCGGCGGACGGCTGGTGACCTGCGGGGCGACCACCGGATTCGACGCGCGGGTGGATCTGCGCTACCTGTTCAGCAAGCAGTGGAGCCTGCTGGGCAGCTTCATGGGGAGCATGGGGGAACTGCACCAGGTGCTGAAGTTCGTTTTTCGCAAGCAGATTCGCCCGGTGATCGACCGGGTGTATCCGCTTTCGGGGATTCGCGAGGCGCACGCGCGGCTGGAGAACAAGGAGCAGTTCGGCAAGATCGTGGTGACTCCGTAGGAGCCATGGAGCATCTTCCCTTGATCGCGCTGGCGGCGTGCTGGGCGGCGTGGGCGTACCCGTTCGTCTTTCTGGCGCCGCACAACCAGAAGCGGGCGTCGGTGACCAGGGTGGTGCCGACGCGCATCGGGCTGGCTCTGGAGTGCGCCGCGATCTTCATCGCGTTCGAGTGCCGCGCGCCGGCGTGGAGAGATCCCGGCGCCGCGCGAGTGATTCCGGGCTTGCTGCTGGGGATCGCGGCGCCGCTGCTTTCGTGGAGCGCGGTGCGGCACCTGGGGCGGCAGTTCCGGGTTCACGCCGGACTCTACGAAGATCACCAACTGGTGCGCAGCGGGGCGTATGCGGTGGTGCGGCATCCGATTTACGCGTCGCTACTGGCCATTCTGGGCGGCACGATGTGCATGCTGACGCGTCCGGAGTGGGCGATTGCGTCGCTGGTGCTGTTCGTGGCGGGGACGGAAATCCGCGTGCGCACCGAGGACGATCTGCTGCGCTCGCGCTTCGGCGAGGAGTTCGAGCGTTACCGGCGCGGCGTGAAGGCGTACATCCCGTTCGTGCGCTGAGCGCGCGCGGCGGACGCGGAGGCGTGTATAGTGTCGTCTATATGCATTTGCGCGCTCTCGCATTGTGTCTTCTGGCGTTGCCCCTGTCCGCGGCGGACGTGGCCGGCCAATACCGCGCCACGGCGGACAAGTTGATCGACGCCGCCATGGCCGATAAAGAAGGCTATGAACGGCTGACCTATCTGTGCTACCGGATCGGCAGCCGGCTGAGCGGATCGCCCGGACTGGAGCGCGCCATCGCGTGGAGCGCGGAGCAGATGAAGGCGGCGGGGCTGTCCAACGTGCGCACGATTCCGGCCAAGGTGCCGCACTGGGTGCGCGGCGCCGAATCGGGCCGCATCGTGGCGCCGTTCGATCGTCCGCTGCACATGCTGGGGTTGGGGATGAGCATCGGGACGCCGCCCGGAGGCATCACCGCGGACGTGGTGGCGGTCAACTCTTTCGACGAACTGGCGCAACTCGGGCGCGACCGGATTGCGGGCAAGATCGTGGTTTACAACGAACCCTACACCGGCTACGGACCGACGCGGGTGTACCGCTCGACCGGCGCCTCGCGCGCCGCCGAGTACGGCGCGGTGGCGGTGCTGGTGCGCTCCGCCACGGGACTAGCGATGCAGATTTCGCACACCGGCGAGATGAGCTACGACGAGCGGCAGCCGAAGATCCCGGCCGCCGCGATTTCGCCGGAGGACGCGATGATGATCGCGCGCCTCTTCGCCGACGGCGTGGGGGTGAAGGCGCACCTGGAAATGGGCGCGCAGACGCTGCCCGATGCCGACAGCGCCGACGTGATCGGCGAGATCCCGGGGAGCGAGCATCCCGAGCAGGTCGTGGTCATCGGCGGGCACATCGATTCGTGGGACGTGGGGCAGGGAGCGCAGGACGACGGTGCGTCCATCATGGCCTGCCTGGAGGCGCTATCGCTGATCAAGAAGGCCGGGCTGCAGCCGCGGCGCACGCTGCGCGTCGCCTTCTGGGTGAACGAGGAGAACGGCGGACGCGGCGGAGTGGCGTACCGCGACTTCGTGGGCGCGGAGATCGGGAACCACGTCGCCGCGATCGAGATGGATGGCGGAGCGGAGACGCCGCGCGGCTTCGGCGCGGGAGTGGACGCGAAGTCACTGGAGATAGTGAAGGAGATCGGCACGCTGCTCGACCGCATCGGCGCGGGCGAGGTCCTGCCCGGCGGCGGGGGGAGCGACATTCAGCCGCTGGTGCGCGACGGCGTGGCCGGCTTCAGCGAGCGCACCACGGGGACGCACTACTTCGACTGGCACCACACGGAGGCCGATACGCTGGACAAGGTGAATCCGGAGGATTTCCGCAAGAACGTGGCCGCGCTGGCGGTGATGAGCTACGTGCTGGCGGACATGCCGGACCGAGTCGCGGCGGCTCCCGGCGGGGGACGGCGGGGAACGCGCCAGTAGGGACGATGGATCCGATCAATTCCCGAGATGCGTCTCGACAACGGTGAGTCTGGTCCAATCGGTGTGTCGGGCGTTTAGACGGCCAAGTGGCCCGCCGAGGCGAGGCAGTTTCCGACAGCGCCAGATTGCCCCGTCGGCGCCTATTGGTTACGAAAGTTGTAGAGGTCTTCTAGACGGGTTCCCTCTTCCAGTTTAAGAATCAATGCGGGGCTATCCCTAATAAATGCGGGCTATCCCTAATATCCGCATATTATTGATCCTTCGCGCTTAGCCATGATACGCTCCCGACCATGGCACTTGGAAGAGGGGATAGGGATGCGAGTTGTATCCGTCGAACACGGCGCGCGAACGTCGGGCACATCGAATGCCGCGCGGCGTCGGTTATACGCGAACTTCGGCACAGAAGGTGGCGCAACTCATTGAGCTGGAGCGTGCTGCTCGTCTTTGCCTTTCTGACGAACGCGCTTGCCCAGGCCAATTTTGCATCTGTAACGGGGCAGGTGGTGGATCCCAAAAATGCGGCGGCGCCGCGGGTTGTCCTGACGCTGAAATCGCCGGACACCGGCTTGGTCCGCAGCACGTTGACCGACGGGCAGGGGCTCTATCAATTCACCGCCGTCAATCCGGGCGACTACCAGTTGCAGGCCGAGGCGCCGGGATTCCAGAAACAGGTGCGTGATCTCGTGCTGACGGTCAACCAAACCCAGCGCGTGGATTTCGCTCTCCAGATTGGAACCAATACGCAAGTGGTGAACGTGGAAGCCGCTCCGCCCCCCTTGCGAACGAACGACGCCACAGTGGGCGAACTCATTGACCCGACCTTGACGGCGAAACTCCCGTTGGATGGGCGGCACGTTCTGGACTTGGCCACCCTGGCTCCCGGCACTACTTCGAACATGAGCATGGGCGTTCAGGACGGAAGTCAGAACCAACTTTATTGGCGCCCGGGGCAAGGTAACGAGTTCAACGCGGCCGGAAACCGCGCGAACGCGAATTACTACCTGCTCGATGGCACCACGGATACCGATCCGACGTTCTGGACCCTGTCGTTCAGCCCTTCGCCGGACGCCATCCAGGAATTCAAGGTGCAGACGGGCAGCTATTCGGCGGAGTTCGGCGGCGCGGGAGGCGCGCAGGTCAATATCATCACCCATTCCGGCAGCGATACCCTGCACGGCACGGTTTACGAATACCTGCGGAACACCGCTCTCGATGCCCGGGTGTGGAATGCAAGCAAGGTCCCACATCTCGTGCAAAATCAGTTCGGCGCTTCGCTCGGCGGGCCGATCCAGAAGGACAAGACATTTTTCTTCGCGAACTACGAAGGTTTCCGGTTCAGCAACCAGGTTTACCAGGTCGACACCGTGCCTACGGCGGCGGAACGCGCCGGGGACTTCAGCCAGAGCGGGCGCATGATCTTCGACCCGCTTTCCTCCGTTCCGAACCCCGATTTCAATCCGGCAATGCCAGTAAGTGCGATGAACCCCCAAACCGTTCGTACCATGTATCCAATGAACATGATTCCGGCCTCCCAGATCAGTCCCGTTGCGCTGGGCGCGCTGCGGCATGTTCCGTTGCCGAACCTCGACATGTCCGGGGACATGGGAATGGGTATGGGGATGGGAATGGCGCCCATGGTGAGCGGCGGCGACTCGAACAACTACAGCGACGTTCG
>JAFDVU010000143.1 GCA_018268835.1 Acidobacteriota bacterium
GAGCGGCCGCACGTCGTGAAAGGCACGCCGGAGTGAGCGAGGTCCGGGTGGGGCAGGGCTGGGACGTGCACCGCATCGCGGCGGGGCGGCCGATGATCCTGGGCGGGGTAACGGTGGCGTGCGAGTTCGGGCTGGAGGGGCACTCCGACGCCGACGTGCTGGCGCACGCGATCACGGATGCGGTCCTGGGAGCGCTGGGGCTGGGCGATATCGGGATGCACTTTCCGGATTCGGATGCGCGCTGGAAGGGGTGCGACAGCCTGGTGTTCCTGCGGCATGCGCGGGATCTGGCCGCGGGGCAGGGTTTCCGGATCGGCAACGTGGATTCGACGGTGATTCTGGAGCGGCCGAAGCTGAAGGATTACCGCGCGGGCATTCGCGGGCGGTTGGCGGAGACCCTGGGAATCGACGTGAACCGGATGAGCGTGAAGTTCAAGACGGCGGAGAAGGTGGGGCCGGTGGGCGAGGGGAGATCGGCCGAAGCGCATGCCGTGGTGCTGCTGGTGCGGGACTAATTTTCCGAAATTCGCGGTTGCGCGGTCGCGAATGTAGGAAAACCCGCAATTAATAGCTTAAAGAATTTTAATTGTTCCCAAACGATTGTGCGGAGCATCTCTATCTCAATTTAGGGGATAGTCCCCCGCGGGCATTACGCCCGTGCGCTTCGACCACACGATCAGGGAGGGAAATGCATGAAAGAGCTTTCGGGTTTCCGGCTGCGCATCTTCGCGGCCGCCGTTTTTGCGTTTCTGGCATTGGCCATGAGCGCTCCACTGCACGCGCAGATCACGGGCGACATTCTGGTGAGCGTATCGGACGCGACCGGCGGCGTGATTCCGAATGCCAGCGTCACGGTGCGCAGCCTGGGCACGGGAACGCAGCGCACGGGCACGACGGACGCGGACGGCACGGTGCGGTTCACGCAGCTGGCGATCGGCAACTATGAAGTGAAGGTGGAGGCGTCCGGCTTCGCGGCGCGCGTGACGCAGACGCAGGTGGGCAGCGCCGCGATCGCGCGGGTGGCCGCGCAGCTGGAAGTAAGCACGTCGAAGCAGGAGGTGGTGGTCGCCGAGACGTCGCAGCAGTTGAATGTGGTGAACTCGCAGCTACAGACGAGCACGGAGCAGGCCGACATCCGCGATCTTCCGATCGCGCAGAGCGGCGTGCTGGGGTTGTCGGGGACGGCGCCGGGGGTGGTGCCGGTGACGCCGCGCAACCCGTTTCTCGGGCTGGGCAGTTTCAACTCCAACGGGGGACGCGGACGCGGCAATAACATCACGCTGGACAACGCCACCGCCACCGACGTTTCGACGACGGGCGGAGCGGGACTGGGCACGGTGCCGCTGGACGCGATCAAGGAAGTCAACATCATCACCAACAATTTCAGCGCGGAGTTCGGGCGCAACGCATCGGCGCAGGTACAGATTCTGACGCAGAACGGCACCAACGAGCTGCACGGGTCGCTGTTCGAGTTCGTTCGCAACAACATCTTCAACGCGCGGGACTACTTCGACCGGACGGGGAGCGCTTCGATCGTGCGCGACAACAACTGGGGCGCGACCGGCGGCGGACGGATCATCAAGAACAAGCTGTTCTACTACGGCACGTACCAGGAGCAGAAGATCCGGGGTTCGGGCGGCACGCGCATTGCGGTGGTGCCGACTCCGGCGCAGGTGAGCGGAAACATCGATCCGACGGCGAAGGCGCTGCTGGCGAAGATGCAGGTGCCGACGGATCCCTCGGGCACGGTGAGCAACAGCGCGAGCAACGTGAGCAACAACTGGTCGCTATCGGGGCGCATGGACGCGAACCTAACGGACCGCGACTTTTTCTACCTGCGCTACGGATACCAGAGCGCGAACTCGAGCAGCGCGGGGCTGACCTTCATCAACTCCAATCTGCCGACGAACGGGGCGACCTCAGTGAATGCGCCGCAGAACGCGACGGTGAGCGAGACGCACACGTTCTCGCCGAGTCTGGTGAATACGTTTCTGGCGTCGTTCGGACGGTCGCGTCCGGGCTTCTCGCCGATCGCGCAGTTCGGGGGGCCGGAGATCGATTTTCTGGACGGCACGTCGACGTTCGGCATCTGGTCGGGGATTCCGCAGGGGCGGGTGCAGAACACGTTCCAGTACACGGACACGGTGGGGATCGTTCGCGGGAAGCACCAGTTGAAGTTCGGCGCCGACATCAACCGGGTGCAGGCGAACAGCTACTTCGATTCGAACGTGCGCGGCACGCTGACGTTCCTGACGCTGAGCGATTTTCTGAACGGGAAGCCCTTCCAGTACGCCCAGCGGTTCGGCGGATCGGTGCGCGGAAACCGCATCACGAACGCCTACTTTTTCGGGCAGGACGACTTCCGGGTCTCGCGTTTCCTGACGCTGAACCTGGGGATGCGCTTCGAAGGTAACAGCGGTGTGAGCGAGGTGAACAACATCCTGTCGAACCTGGATCTGAACAACCACGCCGCGCTGGGCGGGGCGGGGACCGGGCCGTTCGGCGCGTTCTACACGGGAGGCACGTATTTCAATCCGACGTACAACTGGGCGCCGCGCTTCGGCTTCGCGTGGAATCCGCACGGCGGGAAGACCTCGATCCGCGGCGGGTACGGCATCTCGTACGATTTCATTTACCTGAACCCGATTACGAACGGGCGCTTCCTGCCGCCGTACATGTACCAATTCTCGCTGCCGAACACGCAGATCACGGGTGCGAACAGTTTTGCGAGCCTGGTGGCGGGAACGAGCGCGTTCCAGACCACGGGCGCGTCCACGATCGGGACCTTCGGCACGAACATCCTCAACTTCGGTTCGGCGACGCCGATCGACCGCAATCTGAAGAACCCGCAGGTGCAGCAGTTCAGCCTGACGATCCAGCGGGAACTGCCGTTCGGGCTGGTCGGGCAGATTTCGTACTCGGGAACGAAGGGCAACTTCCTGCAGCGCACGCGGCCGCTGAATTTCCTGGCGTCGGGCTTGTTCACCCCGCCGACCACGCTGGCGCAGCAGCAGGCGCAGCAGGCCTCGGGGCTGTACAACCAGCTCAACGCAGGGTTGAACGCGCCGTTCTCCGCGTCCAGCAACCGGATCGACCCGCGGTTTGACAATTTGTCGCTGGTGGATTCGTCGGCTAATTCGATCTACCACTCGATGCAGATCAACGTAACGCGGCGTTTCAACAACGGGTATTCGTTCACCGCGGCGTACACGTGGTCGAAATCGATCGACGATGTATCCGACGCGCTGGGGGTGCTGGCCAACGACAGCGCCAGCCAGCAGGACCCGTTCAACAATCGCAATAACCGGGCGGTATCGGAGTTCAACGTGCCGCAGCGGTTTGTGCTGACCCACACGCTGGCGCCGAAGATCCTGCCGACGCTCACGAATCCGTTCCTGAAGCGCGTGCTGCAGGGATGGGAGTTGAGCGGAATTTTCCAGGCGCAGAGCGGCTTCCCGGTGAACCTGTTCAGCGGATCGGCCGCGGGACTGGCGGATCCGACGCTGCTGGGCGGCAACGGCGCGGTCCGTCCGAATGTGACCGGGCCGGTGAGCATCGCTTTCCAGCCGAACCCCGGTCTGGGCGGGAAGAATCCGAACCTGGTTCCGACGTCGGGGCTGGCGCAGCCGCTGGTGGGGGCGTTCGGGACCCTGGGACGCAACGTGCTGACGCTGAACCCGCTGGTGCAGGCGGACTTCACGTTCGGCAAAGACTTCGTGATCAAGGAGCGTCTCAAGGCGCGCTTCCAGGCGCAGGTGTACAACGCGTTCAACAACACGACGTTCTCGCGGCCCGGGGCTACGCTTTCGGCGCCGTCGACGTTCGGGTATTACACGGACACGGATACGGATTCTCGGAACATGACGATGACGATGCGGCTGGTGTGGTAGTTGGGGGGCGCCGCGTTGTCGGGTTGGGGGATTGCGGCTGGATCCAAAGGTCGGCCGGAGGCCGACGGTACCTGGACGATGACGATGCGGCTGGTGTGGTAGTTGGGGGGCGCCGCGGTGTTGGGTTGGGGGATTGCGGTTGGGTCCAAAGGTCGGCCGGAGGCCGACGGTACCTGGACCGCGGTACACGTGTGAAATGGACCGCACCCCGGCGGGGAGGTGTTGCCTCCCGCGGGGTGCGGTTGGTCCTCGGATTATGGCAGCCTGGCCAGGTGAGCGAGACTTAAGTTAGCTGGCGAGAATGCACATGCGCCGGGCGGCGCGGCGTGCTTTGAGGCGTTCGTTGGCCTTCTTCTGCTTCTCGGCGGACACAACGGTCTGGCAGGAATCGCAACGCTTCCGGATGCGGGAACGGGTAATGAACTCAGCACCGCAGCGACGGCACTTCTTGGTCATCGTCTCCTCGAGCGGGAGAATCCCCGGCTTCTTGGGCAGGAGATGAGAATAATGGAAGTCGCAATGATTCATGTCAGGCACCTCTTTCCAGTTCGGTGGTGATGCGGATCCGCAGATCCGATTGGGTGGTAAACCCCAACAAGACCGCCGGGTGCATAAAAACCCGACACCCAGGAAGAGTACCGGCAGCAAGGCGGTCCCTCCCGGACTGACGCGGATCTACATGATACGAAGAAACTTGCGTGTGCATGACAGGGCTTTGGCCGGATTGGCGGTGGCTTTTGGTCCCTGTTGCTCTCATGCTTGGCATCATATGTTGCACGCGAGACGCCGAACTCACGCCGCGGAGGACGACGTGGGGCGGTAGACGTCCGCTGCGTGGAGTAACTCCCACCGGAGGTGATTGATATAGAAGAGGAGAAGCGCCTCCGGATAGGTGGAATGAAACTGGCCGTACACGCGGTCTTCCCAGCCCGCGGTGAAGAACTTGTCCGCGTCGAGGTCCTTGGCGAAGAAGCCGCTCTCGTGGGGGACGCCGAGAAAATCGAGCACGGCGCCGATCATGTCGAGGTGGGAAACGAGAACGGCCTGCCCCATGTCTCTGGCGAACTCTTCTTCACGGGCGGCGATGCGCTCCCAGAGGCGCGGCACGGCCTTGCGAAGCGTCTCTGTATTGAGCTTGTGCAGATGGGCGCGAACCTTGAAGCCCTCGTAGATCTGGTAGGTTCTCAGCTTCCCGATGGAGATTCCGCGGATCAGTTGGGCAAACGAATCCTGGCCGAGGCCAAGGAAGACGTCTGAAATGTCCATAAATTGTCAGCGTATCATGGCCGGACCCTTCACGGGAGGTGGAAGTCCGCTTTTCTGCTTCGCAAGATTTTCGCTGGGCTTTGGCGGTAAAATAGCAGGTTTGGGCACAAATGGCTAACGTGATCATACTGGGCTCTCAGTGGGGCGATGAGGGCAAGGGCAAAATCGTCGATCTCTTCGCGGATCGGTTCGACATCGTGGCGCGCTATCAGGGCGGACACAACGCGGGACACACGGTATTCATCGGGGAGAAAAAGTACGTTCTCAAGCTGATACCGAGCGGGATCCTGCGCCCGGGAAAGAAGGCGGTGATCGGCAACGGGCTGGTGCTGGATCCGGCGGCGCTGCTGAGCGAGATGGAGGCGCTGGAATCGGCCGGGGTCAAAGTGACGGGGAACCTGTTCATCAGCAACCGCGCGCACATCCTGTTTCCGGCGCACCGGATGATGGAGAAGATGTCGGAAGGCCGCGAGGGGCGGATCTCGATCGGGACCACGTCGCGCGGGATCGGTCCCTGTTACGAGGACAAGACGGGGCGGCGGGGCATTCGCGTGGCGGACCTGCTGAACCGCGACTTCTTCAGGGCGCAGTACGATTCGGTGATGGAAGAGAAAGTCACCATCGCCAGGACGTTCGGGATCTACAGCGAGATGGACCTGGCCGCGATCCGCGACGAGTACGAACGGTTCGCCGACCGCATACGGCCGATGGTGTGCGATACGGCGGTGCTGCTGAACCAGGCGATCCGCGACGGCAGGAGCATTCTCTTCGAGGGCGCGCAGGGAACGATGCTCGATATCGACCACGGCACGTACCCGTTTGTGACCTCGTCGAGTGCGAGCGCGGGCGGCGCCTGCACGGGCACGGGCGTAGCGCCGACGAAGATCGACGGGGTGCTGGGCGTCTCCAAGGCGTACATCACGCGGGTGGGCGGGGGGCCGTTTCCGACCGAAGCGCTGGACGCCGCCGGCGACCTGATCCGCAAGCGGGGCAACGAATTCGGCGCGGTGACGGGGCGTCCGCGCCGCTGCGGCTGGTTCGACGTACCGCTGTTGCGCTACACGGCCGTGATCAACGGATTCGACAGCCTGATCGTGACCAAGCTGGACGTGCTGGACGAGTTCGAGACCATACAGGTGTGCACGGGCTACCGGATCGGCGGCCAGGAAGTGTGCGACATGCCGCCGACGGTGGGTGAGATCGAGCGGGTGGAGCCGGTTTACGAATCGCTGCCGGGCTGGAAGACGAGCACGTTCGGGGTGGCGAGCTTCGACGAGTTGCCGGGGCGCGCCAAGGACTACCTGGCGTTTCTCGAGGAGCGCACCGGGGTGGAGGTGGGGTGCATCTCCACGGGTCCGGAGCGCAACCAGACGATGGTGCGGCAGGGATCGCGTTTCGAAAAGCTGGTGCGGGGGTAGCGCGCCCGCGCTGCTACCTGGCGCCGTGCGCGACCAGCAGCAGGTCTTCGTCGCGCACCTGGCCGATGCCGGCGGCATACCACTTGTGGTCCTTCGCCGCCGGTTCGAGCGGGCTGGTTTCGACGACGTGAATGCAGTGGTCGAAGGTCCCGGCGGGGGTGACGACCTTTTCGTCCACCGAGACAATCTCGGCGCGGTCCATACCCACGCCGGGCGCCTGCTCCTGGTAGAAGCGCTGTCCGCGCTTCGGCCTGCCGGGCATCATGAGGCCGAACTTCGCGCCCTTCACGCCGGAGAGCCAGCTTCCCTCGTGGCCTACCACCTTGCCGTTCCGGTACACGTCCACGTCCTCACCGAAGTAGTAGACGTCGTTGGTGGCGGGGTCGATGGCGTAGTAATCGCGGGTGAGTTCGATCAGAGCGCCGTTTCTCGTCTCGCGGTCTTCGATGGCACGGGTCTCCACGCCATCGATGAACCGGGTCTCCGCGAGCACGGTGAGCGTGTCGGTTTCGTTCCCGTGCCGGTAGAAGAGGCGGTAGCCGGGAGTCAGGTTGAAGTAGGGGTTGGAACCCTTGATCCCCAAGGTCTTTTTGTCTACCGGGAACGTTGCTTGAAAGTCTCCCCTGGCCTGGGGAGAGAGCGCTCCGGCGCCTGAGGCGAGGAGCGCTACCGCCAACCATGTGTGTCGCATCGGGTACTCCGATCAGTCCTTGGTTTCGGTGCCGTCCGGCTTAACCAGGACTTCATGCTTCCTGCCGCCTTTCGCTGTGTAGGCGGCCTCGTAAAACGTGGCGTTGCCCTTGGTCATGGTTTCGACCATGCCGAGCTTTCCGGTGCCGACCTTCTTGAGGATAGCTGCTTTTGCAGCGGCCGGGATGCTGTCGATCGAGGTCTCCTCTTCGACTACGAGCAGGGTGCCTTTGGCGTCCACATTGAAATCGCGATGCTTGCCGTTGCGCATGGTTTCGATCTCGTACTGCAGGACACCGGCTTCCTTTTCCCGGGAGATCGTCTTCACTTCGGCGCCGTTCAGTTGCGCCTGGACTGTCTTCTGCACCGCCGGCGGAAGATCCTTCATTTGGAGCGTTTTCTCCGCGGCGGCTCCGAGGGAGGCCAGCGCGGCGATGGTAAGGGTGGCGAGAAAAGTTCGAATCATAGACACGAATTAAAGATAACCGGCGGATCTGAAAATGGTCTGAAAGGGGATCAGGCACGTAATCGCAGGTGGAAACGCGAACCCTGGCCGGGAGCGCTTTCGACTTCGAGTTTGCCGCCGTGTGCTTCGGCGATGGCCTGGGCGATGGAGAGGCCGAGTCCGAATCCTTCGCCGCCGCGGGCGGCATCGGCGCGATAGAAGCGGTCGAAGATGTGGGGCAGGGCGGCGGGCGGGATGCCTTCGCCGGTATCGCGGACTGAGAGCAGCACGCCGGCTTCCTGCTTTTCGACCGCGACGGTCACGCGCCCTCCGGCGGGGGTGTACTTGAGGGCGTTGTCCACCAGGATAGCGAGCACGCGGCGGATGCCGGTTTCGTTGGCTAACGCGGGAGCCGGTCCGGCGGCGATTTCGGCGTGCAACTCGACCGTGCGTTCGACGGCGAGCGCCTGGTAGCGTTCCGTGACCGACTCCGCGAGGGGGTTGAGGTCGATTCGTTCCAGCGGCATCTCCCAGGTTCCGGCATCGGCACGCGCCGCCGAGAGCAGCGATTCGGTGAGTTGGGTGAGGTGCTCGACATCGCCGGCGATGTCGCGTAGCGCGTCACGATATTCCGCAGGGGTGCGCTCGCGCCGCAACGCGAGTTCGGCGGTGGCGCGGATGAGCGCGAGCGGCGTGCGCAACTCGTGCGAGGCGTCGGCGGTGAACGTGCGGATGCGCTTCACGGACGCTTCCAGGCGCTCGAGGACGACATTCCAGGTTTCGGCCATGCGCTGCAATTCGTCGCCGGTGGGGGGCACCTGGACGCGTTGCGAGAGGTTCTGAACGGAGATCGACCGCGCCACGGTGGTGATGGCGTCCACCGGGCGGAGGGCGCGTACGCTGAGCCAGTAGCCGCCGAGTCCGGCCAGGGCCAGCACCGCCGGAATCATGAGGAGCAGGAGGCGCTCGAAATCGCCGAGCACGGCGCGAACGTCGTCGAGCGGCATGGCCATGTGCACTTCGTAGCGAGTGCCGGCGGCGGAGAGGCTGCTGACCAGGAGGCGGTAGTGGCTGCCGCCGTGTTCCAGGGTGAGGCGCTCGCCGTCCGCGCGAGGCGCTCCGCCCAGCAGGGCCGTGCGGCTGGGGACGGGGAAGATGTAGCCGGCGGAATCGCGCAGTTCCATGAGGGTGCCGTCGGCGATCTCGCCGGCGAATTCGGAGAATTCCTGCCGCAGGCCGGCTGGGGTGCGGATGTCGGCCTCGGCGCCGAGAGCAGCCCGCAGGCCACGGGCGCGTTGGTCGAGGCGCGTGTCCACGCCGGCGATGAGGCGGTGTTCGAGGGCGAGCCACATGGCGAAGCCGAAGAGTCCGAGTCCCAGCGCCAGTACCGTCGCGTACCATGCGCTCAAGCGCAGCCGGATGGAGACGCGGGTCATTCGTGCTCCAACGGGATGGTGTAGCCCACGCCGCGCACGGTGCGGATGGCGCCGGCGCAGCCGGGCCGATCGATTTTGGCGCGGAGCAGGCGGACGTAGGCGTCGAGGGTGTTGCTCTCGACTCCGTCGCCGCTCCAGACGGCTTCGATCAGGGTGTCGCGCGGGACCACGCGGCCGGCGTTGCGCATGAGGGTCTCGAGCACGGCGTACTCGGTGCGGGTGAGTTCGATGCGGTTGGGGCCGCGCCAGACTTCGCGGGCGCCCTGGTCCATGCGGAGATCGCCGGCTTCGAGGGTGAGGGGCCGGGGCAGCGGGCCGCGGCGGCCGGTGGCGCGGACGCGGGCGAGCAGCACGTCGAAGGAGAAGGGTTTGGTGAGGTAGTCGTCGGCGCCGACGTCGAGGCCGCGCACGATGTCCTCGTTGGAATCGCGGGCGGTGAGCATGAGGATGGGGGTGCGGTCTCGGCCGGCGCGGAGGCGGCGGGCGATTTCTAAGCCGGTGAGGCCGGGGAGCATGACGTCGAGGATGAGGAGGTCGAAGCCGCCGCACTCGGCCGCGGACAGGGCGGCGCGGCCGTCGCCCAGAGTTGTGACGGCGTGACCTTCCTCGCTCAGTCCCTGTCGAAGGAGGTCCGCCATGCGGCGTTCATCTTCAACGAGCAGGATTTTCATCGCGGCATTCGCCTACCATGGTATGCCGCAATTCTGAAGATTGCCTGAATCCGCGCGGGATCCCGGGGTTAGCATGGATACAGGGATTAACGTGGGGTTAACGGGTGAAACCGGGGATGAGCTTGCGGCGTAGCATCAGTGTGCGGAGACTCGCCTGGATTCTGTGTGTGCCGCTGGTGGCGGCGGCGCAGGACGCGCGCGACATCGTGCGGCGTTCGCTGGAGGTGGACAAGCACAACTCCGAGGTCGCGCGCAATTACACGTTCGTGCAGCGGCAGCAGCAGCGGGACATCGATTCCAGCGGGCGGGTGAAGAAGGTGGAGAGCGATACATGGGACGTCACTTTGCTGGAAGGCTCGCCTTACCGGCGCAAGATTGCGCATGACGACAAGCCGCTTTCCGCGAAAGACCAGGCGAAGGAAGAAGCCAACCTGCGGCGGAGCATCGAGGACCGGCGCAAGGAGACGCCGGAGCAAAAGGCGCGGCGCATCCAGGAGTGGCGGCGCAAGCAGGATAAGCAGCGCGAGCCGTTGCGCGAGATTCCGGACGCGTTCGACCTGAAACTGGCCGGCGAGGAGAAGGTCGATGGCGTGGACGCGTGGGTGATCGACGCGACGCCGCATCCCGGCTACCGACCGCGCAGCACGACGGCCTCCTTCTTCCCGAAGGTGAAGGCGCGGTTCTGGATCGCGAAACAGGACTACCAGTGGGTGAAGATCGACATGGTCTCGCTGGACACGATCTCATTCGGCGGATTTCTGATCCGGATGGCCAAGGGCAGCCACCTGGAATTTGAAGCGGCGCACGTGAACAACGAAGTTTGGCTGCCCCGCCGCGCCGTGCTGAAGGGGTCGGTGCGGATCGCACTGATCAAGGTGCTGCGCGGCGACATCAGCTTCGAATTCAGCGACTACAAGAAATTCCAGGCCGAATCGCGCGTGCTGCCGATCGCTCAGTAAGCGATCTGGAGGCGGGCGAGGGCGGGGTCCCACTCGGATCCGTTCTCACTTTGACGCCAGCTTCAGCCATCGGGATAAGTCGATATCGGCCTGACGGATCTCCTCCTCGCGGCCGAAGCGATCCGTGTTGATGCCGCGCAGACAACGAAGCGCAAGTCTGGCAGCGTCACGCCCTGGGCCGCTCACCCCGGCGTCGCGCACCACGTCGCGGAGAATCAGATAAGCGCGCCAACGCTCTTCCTGGCTGTCCTTGAGTTCCCTTTCGGCATCCATCACTCTGGTCCGCTCCGCTCCCGTCAGACGGTAGTCGGTGGCGGACTGGAGAGCGTAGCGTTGCATGCCGTGCCAGAGAGCGTCATTGAAATAGATCCCGTCCGGGTTTGCCGCGACAAAGCCCGCCAATTCGTAGCGGGCATCCAGATGCTGCCGGGCGCTAATTCCGGGCTTCTCCGCCGCCTGGCTGAGCAATGCGAGTTGCCGGAGACGCTGCGCGCGCCGATTCGCGTTGATCGACCGGTATATTTCCGCCGCCTCCTGGTACCGCTCCTGCCGCGAGAGTCGAACGGCGAGAGAATACTTCACCAGTCGAATACCGGCCAGATTTGGATTCTCGTTCGCAAAGGAGCGCAGTGCATCGACGGGCGCCTCGGCATCGAGGAGCAGGTTCAGGTCCCAACCCGACGATGCCCAGTAGACGGACAGGTCGGAGATGCCGCTCGGGGTCGGCCCATACTCGCGCTGACGATTCACCGTGTGCAGCCATAGGGCGAATCGAAGCTGTTCCGCCACGTTGCCGGTCTTCCAATAGACGCCGCACAATCCGTATGCGGCGGCCGCTTTTTGTGGTTTGTCCGCACCTGTCGAACGGAAGAGGGCCAGCAGCGGCTTCTCCGCCGCGGCATACTCACGGGACAGGAATAGCGCGGACGCCGACATCCACAGGAAATCCGGGCTCGCGTGAACGGCGGCGGCGGGGAGCGATTCGGCGATCTTCCGGGCGCCCGCAGGATCGCCCATCATGAGCGCGGTGCGCATGGCCAGCAAACCCAAGGTCCCGGCTCCGTCTTGAGAGCGCAAAAGGTCCTCGTGCCTGGCCAAAAGGCCCTTGATTCGCTCGTAGGATTGAGACGGGTTGCGGACCCGTGGAAACCTTCCCGGTTCCCCGTCCCTCCGCCAGTGAGGGTTGGTGACCAGGGAGATGGCGAAGGCGGCGTGTTCGGGCGTGTCGAAGTACTCGTCGAGGTGCGCGATGAGTTCGGGTCCGCCGTCATAGCCGTACGTCATTCGCAAGGAATTGAGCAAGGTCTCCCGGCTCAGGTTCGAGCCGGCGCGGTTCAGTTCATCGAGGAAGATCTTACCTGCTTCGGTCTGCTCTCCCAACAGGTAATGAATATGGGCCAGCCAACCGCGCGCTTCGCTGCGAAATTCCGAACTCCGCGCGGTGCGCAGGAACGCCTCGAACTTGCGTTGCGCACTCCGCAGAAGGCCGCCGGAATCGTCCACTTCACCGGCGCGCATCTCGATCTTGGCTTCGACCAGGTCAACTTCCTCCTTATCGTGGCGGGTGAGGGACTGGTCGGCACGGGCGGCTGCCACGGTCTGCCGGAGCGGCGCAAGATCCGCAGGAGAGAGCGGATTCCCATCAGGCTGACTGTGCTGAGACAGGTTCTGGTATTCCGCGCGGAGCCTGGCCAGCGCACTACCTCCTTGCGCGGCCGCCATTCCGGCATAGGGCGCGTCGATGCGACGCACGCCAGGCTTTTCGAAGCCGGCGGCCTGTTTGGCGAATGGCGCCCAGAAGTGCGCGTTCAGGTATTCCCGGAACTCGTCGTCCCACGGGCAGGCACAGGCAATCAGGAGCACAGTGAACAGCAGCAAAAAGCGGTGGGCCTTCATTGCTCCTCCCCGACGGTGAATTCCGCGCGCTGCAAACTGACGGCGCGCCCGAGGTAGAGATGGCCTCGACTGCAATACGGCGGGAGTGAGAGTTCCAATTCGGAAGCTCCGGTGAGATGGACCGGCATGTTCCGTTCGGGCAGGAAATACTCCAACGGCACCGATGCCCGAATCCGATATCGAACGGGTTGCGGTACCAGGGGGCCGGCGCTGTCCAGATAGACATCGACACAGGAGACGGCGGCGCAATCGCCTGGCATCACCTGAATGCGGTTACGCTGCCGCCCGCCCGCCGCCGCGGCAACCCCCGCGGCCTCCAGCACTTCGTCGGGCTGCATGGCCCAGTCCTCGCGCGAAGAGGGCCAGCGGAAAAAGACGATTCCCGCCATTTGCCCATGGATCAGTCGCGCGCTCTGTACCGCGGCGCGGATCGCATCCGGGGTGGAGATTACGAACTGCACGACATCGCCAGCGTCGATGCGCTCGTAACCGACATGGACCTTTCGGATGGCTCGATAACCGAGCACAGTCTCGTCCGCCGCGTTGCGCGACGTCTGCAACTGGAAGGCAGGGTTCGTTGCGACATCGAGGGGCCGAAGGTCCCCGTAGAAGACGAGCCGGCGGTAGGGGCTTTGCGAGGGCGGTTCGTGCGGGATGACGCGGGCGCGGCCAAAGCTGGAAATGCCAATCCGGAATCGCTTGCGGAAGCGGTTGAACACGGGTTCCCATCGCGCCGCGTCGATGCGGGCGGCGATTGCGGCTTGATCGTCGGCCGCGGGATCACCGAGATCATAGAACTGCGGGACGAACTCATCGGCCTGGGCGATTACGTCGCCCACGGCCGTGCCGCTTCGGAACCAGTCCAGCAAGGCGGTGATCGAGACCTGCACGCCTTTGGGCAAGGCCATGCGAACCTGGCGGATGAAGCCGGCGTATTGAGGGAGTGCGGAGGTAGGGCTGTCAATGTCGAGTTGGAGTCCTACGACATTGAGGTGCCGCTGCCGCGCATCCGCCTGAAGCCGGCTGATTTGCGTCGCGAGTTTGGATGCCACCTGGAGATCGGGCACACCCTGGTTGGCGTAGCGATATACGAGCCAGTATTCCCGCGCGGGCGGAATTTCGGAAGGCAACTCGCCATAGGCGTACCATTGCTCCGCAGCATTTCCCGCCGTGCGAAGATAACCTGGCATGGTCTCTTTCCGGATAGTCCCGACCTGCACGAACAGAACGTCGAGTTCCTGGCCGGAGTAAGCAGGATCGATTGAACTGCCTTGCCAAAACCAGAACCCCGCCGTCCATCGGGAGGGAGCCGATTGGTTCGACCAGGAAACCGTGCAGCCAGACAGACCGGCCGACGCGATCACCAATAGAACTGCTTGGGACAGGCGCATCAAATGCTCAGCCTCTGGAACAAAGCGTAGCAGAGCGCTCCGAACGGGAAGAGCAGAGCTGATTGACCTCAGTAAGCGATCTGGAGGCGGGCGAGGGCGGGATCCCAATCGAGCAGGGCGACGCGTCCGGCGGCGCGCACCTGCGCGGCGTCGGGGTCGGCGGCGGAGCGGATGACGAGTTCCTTGCGGTCGTAGAAATACTCGAGGGCGCCTTCGATGCCCCACCGTTGAAAGCCCGCCGGTCCGCCGGAGAAGATGAAGCGGCGCGCGTCGGGGTGGGCGGAGGCAAAGCCTTCCACCGCGCCCATCCACGCGCGGATTCCAGCATCGCGCGCGAGGGTTTCGCGGGAATGGCGGCGGAGTTCGCGATAGTCGGCCGGCAGCATGAGGATCACGAGCGCGGCAACGGCGGCGGGGGAGAGGGCTTCGGCGACGCCGGTGAGCGCGATGGCCAGTCCGGTGAGGGGCAGGTAGCAGTAGGCGCTGAAGACGCGGCCCGGCAGGAAGAGCAGGGGGAAGAAGAACAGGGCCATTACGGCGAGTCCGAACCAGGTGCGGCGATGGCGCGCGAGAACGGCGAAGAGGGGCACGGAGAAGCCGAGGTAGGGGACGAGGAAGAGGCGTCCGGCGTAGTAGGGGAGGGTGCGAGTGAGCGCGGCGGCGGTGAAGCGGAAGGTGTAGTCGTTGTCGCGGTTGGGGTTGAGGAGCATGCTCTGCAGGCCGAAGGAGAGCGAGATGGCGAAGAACGGGACAAGTTGCTTCCAGCGGCGGTTGCCGAACCAGACCTCGTAGAGCGCGAGCGCGAGCGGCAGCATCACGGCGAGTTCCTTGGATTTGTAGGCGAGCCAGAAGGCGATGAGGCTAAGGACCCAGCGACCGCGCATCCAGCACCATAGCGCGGTGAGAGAAAACGCGGCGCACAGCACGTCGAACACGTACATGGGCTTCCAGAAATCGTCGAACAGGGCCATGTGGAGGCCGAAGAAGGCGCAGGCGGAGGCGGCGGCGAGGGGGGAAGCGCCGAGGCGCCGCACGATCAGCCAGAGCAGCCACACGTTGAGCAGATGGACGGCGTGCAACACCGCGACGTAGACCGGGAAGTTCAGGCCGGCGGCGGCTTCCACCGCGTAGAAGTAGAAGTGGCCGGCGGGGCGGAAATTATTCGGCTGATAGAGCGGCGTGACGGCGCCCTTCAGGTAATCGAGCGGCGCGAGCCACGGCGTCCAGGAGAGGTTGTCGATTTCGTCGTCCTGGAACCAGCCGCGGTATGCCGAGCGGTTCGCGAGCAGAAAGATGGCGGCGAAGAGCGCGAACACAGCGATGCCGCGGCGAAGGCTCATGGACCGCTAGCGCTTCACCACGCGGAGCCGGGCGGTGTCGATGCCGGTGGTGTTTACGGTCTCGAGAGCCTGGCCGGTGGTGACGTCGAAGACCACGTCCTGGAAGGCGATGTCCTTCGCGTTGGTGATTTTCATGCCGGTCCGCGCCTGTACCTGGACGCCGCTGAAGGTGATGTCCGCGAACGGCATCTCGCGCAGTCCGGTGATCTCGCCGATGGTCTTGGAGCCGCGCGCGGTGATGTTGCTGAAGTGGAAATCGCGGAAGACCGGCGTGCCTTCGCCCACGGGGACGAGTTCGTTGAGCATGGACTTCCCGCTGTAGAAGGCGGTGATGTTGAAAGCGCTGCCGACGTCCTGCATGACCACGTTGGCCACGTTGAAGCCCTCGACTACGCCGCCGCGCCCGCGCTGGGTCTTCACGCGGATGCCGCTGTCGGTGCCCTGGAACACGCAGTTGCTCACCACGACATTGCGTACGCCGCCGCTCATCTCGCTACCGATGGTGATGCCGCCGTGTCCGCGCAGCATGACGCAGTTGGTGACGGTGATGTTCTCGTCGGGGCGCGCGGCCTTGCGGCCAAGGGCGTCGGTACCGGACTTGAGGGTCACACAATCGTCGCCCACATCGATGCGCGAATTGAGGATCTGCACGTTGCGGCAGCTTTCCGGGTTGATGCCGTCGGTGTTGGGCGAGGGGACGGGGTTCTGGATGGTGATACCGTCCACGCGGACGAATTCGCAAAACTGCGGGTTCACGGTCCATGCGGGCGAGTTGATCATGTGCAACTGCTCGATGGTGACGAATTTGCCGCGCACGATGCGGACGAGGTGCGGGCGGCCGTTGGCGAGCTTGGCGAGTTCGGCGCGTTCGGCCGGGGTGCGCTGGTCGAGCGGCAGTTTGCGGCGGTCGGGCCAACCCATGCGGCGCCACCAGAACTGGCCCTGGCCATCGATGACTCCGCGGCCGCGCAGGGTGACGTTCTCGGCGTCCTCGGCGTAGATCAGGGGGGAGATTTCCTTGCGGCCGTCGCCCCAGACGCCGGGGTGGAGGGGATAATCCTCGGGGTCGGGACTGCCGAGGAGGGTGGCGCCGGCTTCGATTTCGAGGGTCATGTTGCTCTTGAGGGTGAGGGCGCCGGTGAGGTAGCGGCCGGGGGGCAGCAGCACGGTGCCGCCGCCGGCTTTGGCGCAGGCATCGATGGCGCGCGCGATGGCGGCGGTGTCCTTCCGCGTTCCGTCGCCCGCGGCGCCGTAGTCGCGCACGTTGAAGGTGGCTGCGAAGGCGCAAGGAACCAGCAGGGCCACGCCTCCGATGCGCGGGAATTTCCGAGTCATGCATCTATAATAGCGGCAGATGAAAACGATTTCGGTTTTGCTCTTCGCCTTGCCCCTGATGGCCGCGCAGGCCGGGAGCGAGAGCGTGGTCGCGGCGGACGGTAGCGGCCAGTTTCGCACGATACAGGCGGCGGTGGATGCGGCGCCGGCGGGACTGCACTCGCGCTTCACGATCCGGATCAAGCCGGGGCGCTACGCGGAGCGGGTGGTGGTGCCCTCGGAGAAGCCGTTCCTGGGGTTGGTGGGCACGGGCGCGGATGCGGCGGCGACGGTCATCACCGCGGGCATTCACGCCGGGATGCCGGGACCGGGCGGCAAACCGCTGATCACGTTCGGCACGCCGACGGTTTTCATCCAGGCGAACGATTTTCTGGCCGAGAACCTGACATTCGAAAACTCGGCGGGGCCGCACGGGCAGGCGCTGGCGCTGACCATCATGGGGGACCGCGGCGTGTTCCGGAACTGCCGCTTCCTGGGCTACCAGGACACGCTGCTGGCGCAGGCGGGACGGCAGTATTTCGACCGCTGTTACATTTCGGGCGCGGTGGACTTCATCTTCGGGGGCAGCGCGGCGTGGTTCGAGGGCTGCGAGATTCACGTGACCGCCAACGGCTATATCACGGCGGCCAATACAACGAAGGAGCAGAAGTACGGATACGTGTTCCACAAGTGCCGGATCACGGGCGAAGCCGGGGCGCAGACATTTCTCGGCCGGCCGTGGCGTCCCTGGGCGGCGACGGTCTGGCTGGATACGGAGATGAGCGCGGCGGTGCGGCCGCAGGGCTGGAACAACTGGAGCGATCCGACTCGGGAGAAGACGGTGCGCTACGCCGAGCGCGGCAGCACGGGTCCGGGTGCGACGCCAACGGAGCGCGTGCCGTGGGCGAAGGCGCTGAGCGCGGAAGAAGCGCGGGAATACACGATCGAGAACGTGCTGGGCGGCATGGACGGGTGGAATCCGAAGACGGGCGCGGTGCGGCGGGCGATCCGGGTGAGCCAGGGATCGCGGCGTCCGGCGCTGCCGGCGGCGCAATCGCTGCCCGCGGCGGATGCGCGCGCGATCACGGGACCCGACGGCGCGCGGCACGCGGTGTGGGCGTTGGGCGCGCGCGGCGACAAGAGCATCCGCTACGCGGCGGCGAAGAACGGCGGGGGGTGGAGCGAGCCGCGCCGCATCGAGATCCCCAACCCCGACGCGCTCGACCTGGTGTCGCCGAATCTCTTTTACGACGCGGGAAAGGCGCAGTACATCGTCACCTTTTCCTGGACGCTGACGCGCAACGCGATCCAGGCGTTCCAGGAGGACACGGAGCAGAACCCGCGCATCTGGTACGTGACCACGAAGGACTTCGAGAGTTTCTCCGAGCCGGCGCTGTTGTTCGACAACAACTACGCCGCGCGCGACGGACAGATGCTGAAGGTGGGCGCGCGCTACGCGCTGCTGCACACCGACATCACGTGGCCGGTGCACGCGCTGCGTGTGGCCTTCGCGGACAGTCCCTACGGGCCGTGGGGACCGTCGACCGACGCGTTCACGCTGAAGGGCAGCGATTCGCCGGTGGCGGTGTACGAGGGCGGCGCGTGGCTGATCACGTTCTTCGACGACAGCCGCACGCCGCACCTCTACCGGACGCGCGATTTCTGGGAGTACACGGATTTCGGCACCGTGCCGGCGCCGCTCTCCGGATGGCTGGCGCCCAAACCGCTGTTTCGCGATCCGGTGCACGACGGCGCGGCGGATCCGGTACTGGTGTTTCATCGCGCCCGCAAGCAGTGGTGGATGTTCTACACGAACCGGCGGGCGAACGTGCCGGGGTTGCCGGGCGTCGCGTGGGTGCACGGCACGCGCATCGGCATCGCCTGCTCGGGCGACGGCGGGGCGCACTGGCAGTATCGCGGCACGGCGGAGATCCCGTACGGCACGGCGGAGTACACGCACTGGGCGCCGGATATCGTGGACTACGGGGGCGTGTATCACATGTACCTTTCGATCGTGCCCGGCATTTTCGAGAACTGGAACGCGGCGCGCGAGATCATTCACCTGACGAGCACGGACCTGGAGAAGTGGACCTTCGAATCCCGGCTGGAGCTGGGCAGCGACCGCGTGATCGACCCCACGGTGGCGCGCCTGCCGGACGGGACGTGGCGCATGTGGTACAAGAACGAGCGGGCGCGCGACGGCTCGTTGTACTATGCGGACTCGAGCGACCTGGCGCACTGGACCTCCAAGGGCAACGCCATCCCGGGGGTGGCCGGCGAGGGGCCGAAGGTCTTCTCCTGGCAGGGCAGCTACTGGCTGATTGCGGATGTGTGGGACGGGTTCGCCGTGTTCCGTTCGAGCGACTGCCTGAACTGGACGCGGCAGCAGGGCAACCTGCTCAAGGAGCCGGGGACGATCGAGACCGACCGGTATAAGGGCAACCACGCCGACGTGGTCGTGAACGGCAGCAGGGCGTGGCTGTTTTATTTCGTGCACCAGCCGGGCGACCAGGAGCAGCGCAAGCACACGGTGCTGCAGGTGGTGGAGCTGAAGTATCGCGAGGGTCTGCTGGGGGCAGACCGGAACCAGGAGACGCGGGTCGCGCTGAAGCTATAGCTACGTCTTCTTGCGGTCGGGGAAGCCGGGGTGGGTTTCGATCGCCTTCTTCACGGGCGGCAGCGTGCGCAGGTAGGCGTAGAGGGCGCGCAGGTCGTCATCGGGCAACTGGGCGAAATTCAGCCAGGGCATGACGGTGAAGGAATCCGGGCCGGCCTTGGGCGGGCCGCCGGCGACGTAATCGCGGTAGCTGGCGAATTTGTCGAGGAAGTCCTTTTCGGTCCACTTGCCGATTCCTGTCTGGCGGTCGGGGCTGATGTTGGCGGCGATCACCTTGAGGGGCGGGAAGGGGAACACGTTGGCGGCGGCGAGGTTTTCGCCGTGACAATCCTGGCAGCCGCCGGCAGCAGCAAGGTATTTGCCGTAGGCGACGTGGTTGGAGCGGTCGGGCGGCGGCACGGGCGCGGTCACCGGCTTGGGGGTGAATTTGACCATGAGGCCGACCGGGAAGTTGAGCTGTGTTTTCGGATGCGCGGATTTTACGGGGGGCACGGAATTCAGGTAGGCGACGAGCGCGTACACATCTTCGTCACTGAGGTTGCGGAAGCGGGTGTAGGGCATCATCGGGAACAGCGTGTTGCCGTCTTTGTCGATACCTTCGCGGATGGCGCGGATCTTCTCGCCGTCGGTCCAGGCGCCGATGCCGGTTTCCGGGTCGGGGGTGAGGTTGGGGGCGGTGACGTAACCGGGCACGCCGTTTTCGGGCTTGAACTGGAAGCCGGCGAGGAGTTGGCCCTCGAGCACGGGCAGGCCGAAGCGCGTCATGTCGTGCGGCGAGTGGCAGCCGGCGCAATCGGCAAGCATGGCGATGTACTTGCCGCGCGCCAGCCGCTCGGGAGTCGGTTCAATGCGGATCGCCGGGGGCGGCGCCACGTCCGGCTTGCGCAGGGAAAGATAGGCGAACGCGGCGCCGGCGAGACAGGCCAGTCCGGCCAGCGAATATAGAAACACCCTCACAGCCCTCTTCATGTGTGTGAGGATTATCTCCGAAAACGGGTTTGGAATTCAATCCGGAGCGGGCCACGGATTCGAATATGTAGACTGGTCCGCCGGCGTCGCGGTTCCGAAACGCGCCCTCTAGTTGAAGTTCAGAGGAGCGAACCACTGATACGCCGCGTCCACGAAGGCGACGTTCAGCCCGGTACCGGTCACACCCACGGGCGTCACGAGCGGGCGGAAGAGCAAGCCGCCAAGACTGCCCGCGGGCATGGGCATCAGGACGTCCGGGGGGATCGTGAACGTGCCCGCCGACGCCGGCACCGAGCACAGGAAGTCCGCTCCGACGGTGTACGTGATATCGGTGGTGTTGAAGCCTTCGAGCTGAACGATCTGGTTCGCCTGGCCTCCGGTCCAGGTCACAGTCAGGCCATTCGATCGCGTAACCAGCGTTGGTTTCGGCGCGTCCGGGGCGGGACTGGTGAGAACCGGCATGGCGGGGATCGTGATCTGCGCGCTGAATTTTGGGGCGTCCGCTCCGCCGGTCGTGCCGACCGAGTAATCGCCGGGGGAGAGGTAGCTGCCGTCGGCGCTGAT
>JAFDVU010000144.1 GCA_018268835.1 Acidobacteriota bacterium
CTGGGCGGCGCGTCCCTGCGGGTAGGCGGGGAGCGCCATCGGAAGCAGCAGAATGGCGGGTACTGCCAGAGAGCGTCGAGCGAAGGTCATGAGGTAGATGATACGTCATCCGCCGCCGTCGCCGCCCGAAACCCGGGACCGTGTTATTTGGTGAAGCCCATGCCGGCGAAGCTGACCACGCTTTGCTCGTCGATGTTCCACTGTTCGTAGTGGAGGAGTTCGCCTTTGAACTTCGGCGCGGTCTTGAGGAAGGTGTAGAAGGGCGAGGAACCGCACCACTTCAGGTCGTCGTGGTTCTGCTGCACGAGGTCCCAGTAGCCCTCGGCGTCGAGCGAGTTGATGCGCTCGATGCGCGCGCGGTCGCGGCTTTCGACTTCGAGCATCCGGCCTTCGCCGGCGATGGCTTCGAAGCGGTCGTGGTAGCGCGCGCCCATGTGCGCCATATCGACGCCCAGCACCCAGAACAGATTATCGCCCCCGCGATCGCGCAACTCGCCGAGACCGTCGAAGAAGGCGCGGACCTTGTCATCGTCTTCCGGCTTGCCGCCCTGGTAGATGCTGTGCGCGAAGGAGCCGATCAGGATGGGCAGGATCTTCACGTCCGGCCCGAGCGCGTGCTGCAGGAAGATGACCTGCAGTTCGACGGTGTGTTCGAAGGAGTGGCAGTAATCCTCCATGCTGACGCCGGGGCCGCCGTGGGCGGCCAGCCAGTCGATGCGTTCGGTATCGGGCTGCGCGTCGCCCAGCGGGGTGCGGAAGGGTTTGCGGGTGAGTCCGAAGATCTCGGGTTCGCCGTAGTGCGAGGTCGCCAGGATGACGAAGGTGCGGTCCTTGTGTTCGGGGCGCAGGCGGCCGTAGGCGGCGCGATAGCTGCGCCATCCGCCCTCGGGGCTGACGTGAGGCGCGGCGATGGCGAAGAGGCCGTCATCCGGGGGCGCGGTGGCGCCGGCGCCGTCCATCCACAGTTTCAGCGTGTCGCGCATTTCGCCGGGGTCTTCGGGATAGGCCGAGCCGGCGTGCGAGGGCAGGCGGACGGGGCTGGCGGCAAACTCGCTCATGCGCTCCCCCCGCATGCGCGCGAAGGTTTCGTCTTCGAGGAAACCGGCGCCGCTGAGGGTTTCGATCAGGTTATCGTCCACGCCGCCCAGGTCGATTTCGCCGGTGATCTGCACCAGGCGTTTGCGCAGGTCGAGCGGGCCCTGAATTCCGTCGAAGCAGTCCAGGCACTCCACCAGCACCGGGGGGATGAGCAGCATGGCGTCGGAGAAGCGATACGGGTCGCGGATCAGCAGACCGGGGTGATCGGGGGAAGGCGAGGGCATGAAGTCCAGCGTCATGCGAAGGCGGGGGAGCGGTTCAGCCACGATTCATCGTACCCCGTTTCAGCGCGCGGAACTTGCGCGGAAGCTCGTGCATTCCGGCGCCATCGCGCGTCCCGGGCCGCGGCGGTTCATCCGGCGAAGTGGGTGCTGACCACCAGGTAAATCACGGCGCCGGCCGCGATGACCACGCCGTGCGGCATGCGCAGCGCCTTGTTGCTCTTCACGTCGAGTTCTTCGTTCTTGAGGTAAGCCGGCCGCAGGTTTTTCATCTCGCTGACGATGAAGCCGACGTTGAAGAGGGTCTTTCCCAGCCGGCGCTTCACGATCGAGGCCACGATCGCCAGCCCGCCGCCGGCGATCGCGGTGATGACGAAGATTCCGAACCAGTCCGCCGCGCCCGTGATGCTGCCCACCGCGGCCATGAGCTTCACGTCGCCCGCGCCCATCGCGTGCAACAGATGCAGGACCAGGTAGATGCCGAAAGCCAGCAGCAGCCCCTTGAGCGAGAACCACAATCCGGGCCAGACGGGGTTGAGGAAGGTGTTGAGGGCGAGACCGGCCACCACGCCGCTCACGGTGAGCCAGTTGGGAATCCGCCGGTAGCGCCAGTCCCATATCGCGGCGCAGAACACCAGCGCCAGCAGGAGCAGGACGGCCCCTCTGGGAATGAGAGAGATCATCGCCTGATTTTACCTTTTTACTCTCCGCCGCCGGTGATGCGCAGCGCGTGAATGGCCTTGACCTGAATGCCGTCTCCGTACTTCGCCTGGCCGGGAATGGTGACCGGCAGGTGGCCCTGAATGTCGATCTCGCCGAAGAGCGCGCGCACCGCCGCGATTTCGCTCGGCGGCACCGTGCTGAAGGTGGCCAGGTAGGCGCTCACAGTGGGGAAATTGCGCAGCACGTAGGGATTGCCCAGAGCCACCAGGATTACCGGCTTGCCAGCGGCGATGAGGTTCTCCAGCGCATGCGGAAGATCCCCGCCGAGCATGCCCACTGTGCCTCGATAGGCACCGACACTGGCGAACGCGGCGACGGCGTAGGCTCCGCACCCGTTGAGGCGGGCCGCGGCCTGGTCCAGGTCCGCGCGCGAAAGCGAGGGGTCCCAGGTGACTACGGTGGCGCGCGCCACGCGGCGCCGCACCTCCTGCGTGAAGACCTGCCCTTCGCTGCCGGAGCGGTTCTCGCTCATCACGACGAAGCAGGTTTGTTCGGGAGCGGCGAGCGGGACCGGGCTGCCCTGGTTGCGCACCAGCGTGACGGCGTGGTCGGCGATCTCCTGCGCCTTCTCGTTGGCCTCGGGCGCATCCACGATATCGCCGATGCCTTCCAGGTCCACGAAGCGCTTGCGGTCGAGCCCGACCTTTTCCTTGGCGGCGAGAATTTTCGCCACGCTCTCCTGAATCCGCCGGCGGGTGAGACGTCCGCCGGCGACGGCGTCCATCACCGCTTTGATCACGGCGTCCGGGTCGGTGGGCATGAGCAGCACGTCGGCGCCGGCCTCGAGCGCGCGTACGCCGGCTTCGCCGGTAGTGAAGTTCTTCACGATCCCGCCCATTTCGAGCGCGTCGGTGACGACGAGTCCGCGGAAACCGAGTTCGCTCTTGAGCAGGTCCGTGAGGATGGCCGGGGAGAGCGTGGCGGGAACGTCGGGAGGCGCCAGCGCGGGCACGGCCAGGTGCGCGGTCATCACGGCATCCACGCCGGCTGCGATGCCGGCGCGGAAGGGCACCAGTTCGACGCGGTTGAGGCGGTCGCGGTCGCCCGTGATGGTGGCCATGTTCATGTGGGTATCGGTGGCGGTGTCGCCGTGACCCGGGAAGTGCTTCACCGTGGTGAGCGCGTAGTTCTTCTTGTCGGAGTGGGCGCCCTCGATGAAGGCCGTGACCTGCTCGGCGACGGCGTCGGGGTTTTCACCGAAGCTGCGGATGTTGATGATCGGGTTGTCGGGGTTGTTGTTTACGTCGGCCACCGGGTAGAAGATCCACTGCACGCCGAGCGCGCGGGATTCGCGCGCGGTGACCTCGCCCTCGTAGCGCGAATACTCCGGATTGCCGGCGGCGCCGAACGCCATGGCGTGGGGGAACACGGTGGTGCTGTCCACCCGCATGGAGACGCCGCGTTCGAAATCGCCGCTCACCAGCAGGGGCACCCTGGCGATGCGCTGCATGCGGTTGAGGAACGCGGCCACAGCGTAGGGTTCCGCCTTCTGAATGACGCGGCCGTTGGACCAGTTCACCAGGATCAGCCCGCCTACATGATTGCCCTGAACCTGGTGGAGGAAATTGCGGTACTCACGCGACCGCGCGTTCGGCGCGGCGCCGTGGAAGGAGATGAAGATGAGCTGCGCGATTTCGTCGCGCAGGGTCATGGTTTTCATCCAGCGGCGCACTGCCGCGCTGGTCTTGAGTGTGTTGGGGGAAGTTGTCCGCGCCGCGGGCTTGCTCGCGGGGGCTGTATGCGCGGCCAGAACCAGGGCAAGGAACGCCGCCAGAAAACGGGGAAGGGAAGGCACCACGCTTCCAGTGTGCCAGATCTAGCGGCTTGCCGCGCCGGCGCGTGCGCGATTGCCGGCGGCGCGCTGCGAAACCGGGGGCTTGCGCGCGGGACGGTTGAGCAACCGCTTGACCGCGCGTACCAGGTGCGCGGCTTCATTGGCGGACTTGGCGACGACGGTATCGGCGCCGGTGTTCTCCTCATTGAGCCCCAATGGTTCGACGAAACCCGAGAGCAGAATGACGCGCGCGTGCGCATCCAGAGCGCGGAGGTGCTGGATCACTTCGATGCCGTCCATGCCGCCCGGCATGCGGAAATCCGTTACCGTGAGATCGAATTTGCTCTTCGCGAAGAGGTCCAGACCCTCCTCGCCGCTGTGCGCGACTGCTACGGAGCAGCCCGCCTCTTCGAGCAACGTACGGCGGACCAGCAGTCCGTCGCGGTTGTCATCGATGAGCAGGAGGTTGGGCATTGAAGAGGGAAACGTCTTCATTGGGAACGCCTGCGAGAGTAACAAAGCTGTAACCTGGGTGTCAATGATTTCGCATCGCTTTGGAAACTCGCAAGATGCAGTTCTTGACACCGCCGCTACAACGTGATGAACCGATCGCGTTGCGGCAAGCAAGGGTTCGCGGCGAGCTATTCGACCGCGCGGGGCGCCTTGTACCCGGCCTTGGCGATGATCTGATATTTCACCGGCTTGCCCTTCTGGTCGCGCATGGGCAGGGGCTCGTTCGTGGCCGGGTTCACCAGTTCCACCTTGATCTTGCGGAAGGTACCGTCGTGCTTGGTATTACCGGGCTGATAGGTGATCACGTACTGGCTGCGCAGGGCCTGCCGGACCTGGGCGAAGATCTGGCCGTACTCGCCCTCGAAGCGCGGGAAAAACGCGGCTCCGCCGGTTTCCTTGGCGAACGTGCGCAGTTCGTTGTCCGCCTGCAGGTAGGTCATGCGCTCGGCGCCGCCCATGTAGGGATCGTAGAGCGTACGTTCCATCTGCATCAGGCCGATGAAGTAGATCGGTACGCCGGATTCCTGCAGTCTCTTACGGGTCTGATCGTACGTGAGCTTACTGAAGGTATCGACCCCGCTGGTAAGTACCAGCATCGCCTTGCGGCCCTCGATGTCGCTCATGCGCTCGGAAGTGTCCACCAGGGCGTCGAAGAGATTGGCCTCGCTCCACGCGGCGATCTGCAGCCGGCCAAGCCCCTCCTTGATCTTGGCTTTATCGGTGGTGAAGTCGGTGAGAATCTCGGGGCGGATGTCGTAGGCCACCACCGCGCAGTAGTCCTCCGGCTTCAGCGTCTGCGCGAATCCCCAGGCCAGTTCCAGGGTCTGATACCAGACGCTGGACCAGTACCGCTGGAACAGGTTGCTGAACTCGATCACCAGCGAGATGGTCAGGGGCGCTTCGCCCAACTCCACCTTCTGGATTTTCTGCGGCACGTTGTCTTCGAGAATGCGGAAGTTGCCGCCGGGAATTCCGGGGATGAAATTGCCCTTGTTGTCCACTACCGCCACGTCCAGCGTGACCAGGTCCACCGAACTGGTGTAGCGCGCGACGTCGCCCGGAGGCGCCTTCTCCCGCTTGTACTGGGAGGGAATCTTGGGAAGGCTTTCCTCCGTGGGAGTTCCCGCGTCGGCGCCCTTGCGAGGCCGGGCCACCGTATTATCGGGCGTCTTCAACGGGCCTTGCGTCTGCCCGACCATCCATCCGGCCATGAACAGCATGGCCAACCACGGCACGACGAGTTTTAGCGTTCGCATAGGCCTGCTTCTAGCGTAACTATATCAGAGACGGCCCGAAGCGGCGGGGCGTTTCGGCGATGTGTCAATTCACCCACGGTCCGCCGCCGGGACCGCCGTGTTTCTTCATATACACCTGGAACTTTTTCTTGGCGCGCTGCAGCTTCCACTGGCGATACGCGCCGCTCCAATCGGGCAGCAGCGGTTTGCGCCGGCGCCGCGCCATGCCGCTCTTGAGGTAGACGAAGCCCACCGCCATGCCGCCCAGGTGCGCGATGTTGCTGACCCCGGTGTTGACGCTGAACGACATCCACAGTTCGATCGCGGCGTAGATCATGACCATGTACTTGGCGCGGATGGGGAAGAGGAAGCCCATCAGCACGGTCTGATCGGGGTAGCAGACGCCGTAGGCGAGCAGCAGTCCGTAGATGGCGCCGGAAGCGCCGATGGTGGCGGTACCCCAGTTGCCGATCGCGGCGTTCAGCCCCACGTCGCACAACCCGGCGCCGATGCCGCAGATGAAGTAGTACTTGAGGAACCGGCGGGTGCCCCAGTCCTGTTCCAGCGGAGTGCCGAACATCCACAGGGTGAGCATGTTGAACACCAGGTGCCAGATGCCGCCGTGGAGGAACAGGTAGGTGACCAGTTGCCAGATGGCGAAGTGAAACACCACCGCCACGGGCGCGAGTTCCAGAATGCGGATGTCGGAGGCGAATCGCGGACCCAGCAGACCGGTCAACACGAAGACGGCGGTGTTGACGATCAGCAGCCACTTCACTCCGGCGGGAAAGTAGCTTCTGGAAAAATATCCGCGGTCGGCGGGGCGGGTGAGTGCCATGCAGGGTCTCTACAGCTTAGATTAACAGAACGTCCGGCGGTCTCAGGACGCTGCCGGGTCGTTGCTTTTGCCGTAGCGGTTCAGTACGTAAGCACACGCTTCGAGCAGGGCGGCGGCGCCCATCCACACCTGCCAGTGGCTGAACAGTCCGGTGGTGATGGCGAAGCCCGCGGTGAGCTTGAGATCGGCGGCGATTCTCCAGGCGGCCAGCAGTCCCGCGGTGAGCGCCAGCGCGGGCAGCAGGGCGGCCACCGCCAGTGCCAGCCGCTTATTCCTGCGCCGTTTCCTGCCTACCCTGGTGCCCCGCCTGAACTTGATCCGGATGACCATCGATGGAACTGCATTCCAATTTACCAACCGTTGCCGCGCGATGGAGAATTACGTCGCCGGGACGTAGCGCGCCGCGTCTCGATGCGCTAGATTATTTCTTCACCGCTAAAAGGAGCTGCTCATGCAGAAGATCAAGACCGCGTTGTTCGGCACCGGCTTCGTCGGCCGCGTTCACCTGGAAGGCATCCGCCGGGTTGGGTTTGTGGACCTGTGCGCGATCGGAGAGCCGCAGATCGAGAAGGCCAGGGCGCTGGCCGATGAGTTCGGCGTTCCCAAGGCCGAAGCCGATTACCGGCGCGTGCTGGAGGACAAGGAAATCCAGGCCGTGCACGTCTGCACGCCCAACTTCCTGCACTTCCCCATCGCCAAGGAGGCCCTGCAGGCGGGCAAGCATGTGATCTGCGAGAAGCCGCTGGCTACCTCGGTGGCCGAAGCGCAGGAACTGGTCGCGCTGGCCACGTCGCTCAACCGGCGCAACTGCACGTTCCACAACCTGCGCTACTACCCGATGGTGCAGCACATGCGGCGTATGCGGGAGGCCGGCGAACTGGGCGACATCCTGGTGGTGCAGGGCACCTATTCGCAGGATTGGCTGCTCTACGACACAGACTACAACTGGCGCATCGAGAGCAAGCAGAACGGCCGCTCGCGCTGCCTGGCCGATATCGGCTCGCACTGGTGCGACATGGCCGAACACGTCACCGGGCAACGCATCACCACCCTGTGCGCCGATATCCAGACTTTCCACAAGACGCGCAAGAAGCCCAAGGGACCGATCGAGACTTTCGCCGGCAAGACGCTGCGGCCGGAGGATTACGAAGAGATCCCGATCGATACCGAGGACTTCGGCGGTGTGGTCTTCCGCATGGGCGAGCGCACGCGCGGCGTTTTCACCGCCAGCCAGGTCGCCTCCGGCCGCAAGAACGGGCTGAGCATCGAAATCTACGGGACGAAGTGCGGCGTGGCATGGAACCAGGAACGGCCCGACGAACTGTGGATCGGCAACCGCAACTCGCCCAACCAGCTGATCATCAAGGACCCCTCCCTGATGCAACCCGCGGCGCGCAGCTACGCCGATCTTCCCGGCGGCCACAGCGAAGGTTACGACGACACCTTCAAGCAGGTCTTCCGCCGCTTCTACCGCTCGATTCAGGACCCGGCCGCGGCTCCCGAATACCCGCAGTTCGCCGACGGTCTGCGCCAGCTCACCATTCTCGACGCCGAATTCGAATCGAACGAGAATCGGGCGTGGGTGGATGTGCCGGAGTTCAAGGGATAGAAGTGAAGGAGACAGGAGTTAAGGAGTCAGGAGCGGTCGAAAACTCTCCGGCGCCGGGCCGTTTCAGCAGACGCGTCCACCGCCGCTTCTGACTCCTGTCTCCTGACTCCTTAACTCCTCACTTCCTGCACTTCCGCCTGCACGGGCGCTTCCTTTTTGTACTTGCACTCGGCATTCGGGCACTGCCAGACCGGCCCCGCCTTCAGCCACTTCTCGACCATGTAGGGGCTGCCGCACTCGGGGCATTTTTCCGCGATGGGCTTGCCCCAGGCCACGAAGCTGCAGTCCGGGTAGCGGTTGCAGCCGTAAAATGTCTTGCCCTTTTTCGAGCGCCGCTCGATGATGTCGCCCTCGCTGCACTCCGGGCATTTCACCCCGATGGTCTTCTGCTTGACGTACTTGCACTTGGGGTAGTTGCTGCAGGCGGTGAACTCACCGAAGCGACCGTATTTGAGCACCAGGTTGCTGTCGCATTGCGGGCACTTCTCATCCAGCGGCTGGTCGGCCTTCTTCTGCTCCCCGCCGATCTGCTTGGTAGTTTTGCAATCCGGATACCCGGTGCAGGCCAGGAACGTGCCGAAGCGGCCCTTCTTGAGCACCATCGGCCGCCCGCAGTTTTCGCAGTACTCCTCCTCGCCCTGCTCGGTCAGGTCCACCTTATCCACGTCGGGCAGATCCACGGTGAGTTCGCGAGTATAGGTGCACTCCGGATATCCCGTGCAGGCGATGAAGCTGCCGTGCTTGCCCCACTTGATGACCAGGGGTTTGCCGCACTTCTCGCAGGTCAAGTCGGTGGGCTTCTCCATCCGCTTGATGTCGGTCATGTGCTCTTCGGCGTGCTTGATGTCCCGCTCGAAGCGCTCGTAGAACTCGCCCATGGCGGCCCGCCAGTCGAGTTTGCCGTCTTCGATGTCGTCCAACTCCTGCTCCATGCGGGCGGTGTAGTTGACGTCGAAGATGTCGTCGAAGCTCTCCAGCAGCAGGTCCGTCACCACCATTCCGAGTTCGGTGGGCGTGAACCGGCCGCCTTCCTTCTTGACGTACTCTCGCTCCTGAATCGTGGAGAGGATGCTCGCGTACGTGGAGGGGCGCCCAACGCCGTCGGCTTCCAGCCGCTTCACCAGCGTGGCTTCGTTGTAGCGCGGCGGAGGTTCGGTGAAGTGCTGCTCCGGCTTAATGGCCTTGAATCGCAACACCTCTCCCTGGCTGACCGCCGGCAGGCGGTGCTTCAACTCTTCGTCTTCCTCATCGGAGACGTCCTTGCCCTCCTGGTAGACCTTGAGGAAACCGTCAAACTTGAGCACGCTGCCGGTGGCGCGGAAGGTGTACTCGACCCCGTTCTTCCCGGTCGCGGCGACGTCGATGGTGGTCTGGTCGAACAGCGCCGGCATCATCTGGCTGGCCACGAAGCGGTTCCAGATCAGCCGGTAGAGCTTCATTTCGTCCTCGGCCAGGTACTTTTCCACCACGTCCGGGGCGAGCGCCATCGAGGTTGGGCGAATGGCTTCGTGCGCGTCCTGCGCGTCCTTTTTGCTCTTGTAGATATTGGCCGCGTCGGGGAGGAATTCCTTGCCGTAGCGATCGCGCACGTAGTCGCGGACGTCGCGGATGGCGTCGTCGCTGACGCGCGTGGAATCGGTACGCATGTAGGTGATCAGGCCCACCGCGCCCTCCTTGCCGATCTCGATGCCTTCGTACAGCCGCTGCGCCAGCATCATGGTGCGCTTCACGCTGAAGCGCAGCTTGCGGGCGGATTCCTGCTGGAGGGTCGAGGTAATGAAGGGTGCGACCGGGTTGCGCTTCTTCTCGCGCGTGCCCACGCTCTTCACGACATAGGCGGCGCCTTCAAGCTGCGCCACCAGGGCATCGGTCTGCTCCTGGCTGCCCAGTTCCGGGGTGTCGTCCCCAGCCTTAATGAGGCGGGTGGAGAGCACTGGGGGTTTCTTCGCCGCCAGGTCCGCATCCACGGTCCAGTATTCCCGCTTCTGGAAGGCGCGGACCTCGCGCTCCCGCTCGACGATCAGACGCAGGGCAACCGTCTGCACGCGTCCGGCGGAAAGTCCGCGCCGGACCTTGTCCCACAACAGCGGCGAGATCTTGTAACCCACCAGGCGGTCCAGCACACGGCGCGCCTGCTGCGCGTCCACCAGGTGGGTGTTGACCGAACCCGGGTTCTGGAACGCAGCCTCGATCGCCTTCTTGGTGATTTCGTTGAACATCACCCGGTAGATCTTCACCGCGCCCTTTTTGTCGGCCAGTTCTTCCTGCAGGTGATAGCAGATGGCCTCGCCTTCGCGGTCAGGGTCAGCCGCCAGGTAGACTTCATCCACTTTCTTTGCGGTTTGCTTTAACTCATTGATAAGCTTCTTCTTGCCTTCGATAACCTCGTACCGCGGTTGAAAGCCGTCGTCGACGTTCACTGCCAGGTCGCGCTTGGGCAGATCCTTGATATGACCGAGGGAAGCCTTGACGACGTACTGCTTCCCCAGATATTTATTAATGGTCTTCGCCTTCGCGGGCGACTCCACGATTACAAGAGCCTTCGGCATAAACTACGCTTTCTGATTGCGGCCCTCTGCCGCAGGTTGGATGCTACCACACTTTAACAAAGTTCTTGCCCGGCAGTTGTTTGACCAGACCCAGCATCTCCAGTTCGAAGAGTGCGGCGATCAGTTCGCTGGGGGACGTATCCTCAACTTTTTCCAGCAGATCGTCCAGATTGATGGCAGTATCGACTTGGAGAGAATCGAGCGCCCGACGGCCGACCGGGCCCAATTCCGGAGCGGCATCACCTAATAAGGATGCCTGGGCCCCCCCTTGGGTTGCAACCCCGCCGGACTCCAGTATGTGCCGCCGGCCCCGGTCGATCAGCTTGCGGCGGGCCTCCGGAGGCAGTTCAGCGACCACGTCGTTCCAGTCCTGCACCAGGCGCGCCCCTTGCTTGATCAGGAGGTTGGGCCCCCAACTGAGCTTGCTGGTGATGTTGCCGGGAACGGCGAAAACCTCGCGCCCCTGGTCGATCGCCAGTTTCGCGGTGATCGCGCTGCCGGAGTATTGGGCGCCCTCGACTACCAGTACGCCGACGCTGATTCCGCTGATGATCCGGTTGCGGATGGGGAAGTTCTGGGGGAACGCCACGGCCCCCATAGGGAACTCGCTGATGATTAAGCCTTTGCTTGCGATTTCCGCTGCAAGTTTGCGATTTTCCTGGGGATAGACGATATCCACGCCGCATCCGAGGACGGCCACGGTATCGCCTCCACGGGTCAGGGATCCCTTGTGGGCGGCGGTATCGATGCCGCGCGCCATGCCGCTGATGATGGTGAGTCCGGCGGTGGCAAGGTCGCCGGCGAGGCGCTCGGCCACAGCCAGACCGTAGGGCGTCGGGCGGCGCGTCCCCACCACGCCGAGGCCGAGCGAGTTGAGCAACTCGACCCGTCCCCGGGCGAAGAGCAGGGTCGGAGGATCGAAGATTTCGCGCAAACGCAGCGGAAATCGAGGATCTCCGACGGTGACCAGGACCGCGCCGCATGCCGCCATCTTTTCGTGCTGCGTAACGGCTTCGTCGAAGGTACAGCCGCTGGCGATGGATTGCGCCACCGTGCCGCTCACGCCGGCGGCTTCCAACTCGGTCCGCGTGGCGCGGAAGATCGCCTGCGGCGTGTGGAACCGTTCCAGCAGCCGGGTCGAACTTCGGGCGCCGAGGCCGGGAATCAACTTGAGGGCCAGCCAGTGAAGCTCTTCTTCCCGGCTGAGAAAGGGTGCTTCCATCGAACGATCTCACGGTAACACAAATCCGGGAAGATCCCCGAAGGCGGCGTTTATCATAAAAGGTGGCGTTTCTTATAATGGGAAGTCAGACCCGGCCTGGCGCCAATCTGGAGTAACCTTCTGTCCAACAAAAATCGTAAGCGAGTTCCCGCCGAGGTCCGCCCGCCCGCGGCGGCGGTCGCAAGTCTGCTGCCCTTCCTGGAGCGTCGCGCGATGACGCTGACGCTGCTCTTTCTGGCGATCGGGTGCGCCCGCATCATCTCCACATACAACGTGTTTTCCACGACGACTGACGAGCCCGGGCACTTCGCCGTCGGGCTGCAATACGTGACCGACCACGTCTACACGCTGGAATCCCAGCATCCGCCGCTGGCGCGGGCGATGATCGGGCTGCTGCCGTACCTGAGCGGCACGCGGCCGCGGGGGATCTCCGAGCGGTGGCTGGAAGGCTGGGCGGATATCACCTACCAGAAGCATCCCGAGCAGACGGTGTTTCTGATGCGGCTGGGGAACCTGCCGTTTTTCATTGTGGGCGGGCTGGTGGTGTTCTTCTGGGCGCGGCGCTACTTTGGCGCGGCCACGGCGGCCGTGGCGACGCTATTGTATACGCTGGCGACTCCGGTATTGGCGCACGCGGGCCTGGCCACCACCGACATGGGGCTGGCGGCGATGGTCGGGGCTGCCTACCTGGCGACCATGATATGGGCCGAAGAGCCGACCATGCGCCACGCGCTGGTGATGGGGCTGTGCGCCGCGCTCGCGGCGGTGACCAAGTTCACGGCGCTCGGATTTTACCCGCTGGGGGTCCTGCTCGCCCTAGTGGGCTGGCTGGCCGTGACGCGTCCGGGCCTGGCTCGGGTTTGGGAACTCGCCGTGGCGCGGCTGCCTTCTTTCGGGGTGGCCGTGGCGCTGGGGTTATTCGCATGGTGGGCGGTGTACCTGTTCACCTTCGGTCCGGTGGACGGGTGGCATTCGCGGATCCGGGTTCCGGCGCCGCAGTTTTTCGCCGGTATCGGCGTAGTGCTGTCGCACAACAGCATCGGCCATCCGTCGTTTCTGCTGGGGGAAGTGAGCACGCGGGGCTGGTGGTACTACTTTCCCGTTGCGATCGGGGTGAAAACGCCGCTTGCGCTCCTGCTGCTGACCGGCCTGGGGTACTGGCTGTGCTGGAAGCATCGGCAGGAGACGCGCTTCCTGCTGCCCGTGGCGCTGGTGCTGGGGATTGTGCTGCCTTCCATGATGGGTCACATCAACATCGGGGTGCGGCACGTGCTTCCGGTATACCTGGCCTTTTCAGTAACGGCGGCAACCGCCATGGTGAATCTGCTCGAGCGCTCGGCTACGCAAAGGTGGGCCATGCCGGTGGCGGCGGCGCTGTTCGTCTGGCTGGCGGGAGCCGGCATTCTGTGCCACCCCGACTACATTCCCTACTTCAACGAACTGGTACGGCATCCCGAACAGGTATTGCTGGACTCCGATTACGACTGGGGGCAGGACAACAAGCGGCTGGTGGCGCGGCTGCACGAGTTGGGCGCGCAGTGGGTGAACCTCGGCTCATTGAATGCCATCGACCGCCCGTTTCTGGAGGCTTACCCGGGGCTGCCGCCGATCCGCGGGATTCATCCGATCCAGCCGTCTGAAGGCTGGACGGCGGTGTCCCCCACGATGGACAAGGTCAGCCAATACGGACTGATACACCGCTATCCGAAGATCCGTCCATGGTTCGAATCCCTGACACCGGTGGAGCGCGTGGGTACGATCACCCTGTACTACGTAGAGCCGGGGACGATCCGCCGGGTGAGGTAGGTGCGATGCGTGGCAGTTCCCACTCAAAGACTAATAAACACGCATCCGGCGCACCGGCGCCGCAGCCTGCCGCGCCGCGCCTGATCCCCTTTCTCGATCGCCGCGCGCTGCCGCTGGCGCTGATCTTCCTGGCGATCGCCTGCGTCCGGATCGTTTCCACGTACAACGTCTTTTCGACGACCGCCGACGAACCGGGGCACTTCGCCGCCGGTTTGCAGTACGTGGCCGACCACGTCTACACGCTGGAGTCCCAGCATCCGCCCCTGGCGCGGGCGATGGTCGCGCTGCTGCCGTACCTCAACGGCACGCGGCCGCGGGGGATCTCCAACCGGCAGAACGAGGGCTGGGCGGATATCATCTACCAGCACCATCCCGAGCAGACGGTGTTTCTGATGCGGCTGGGGGTGCTGCCGTTTTTCATTCTCGGCGGGTTGGTGGTGTTCTTCTGGGCGCGGCGCTACTTTGGCGGCGCTACGGCGACGGTGGCGACGCTGTTGTATACGCTGCTCCCCCCGGTTCTGGCGCATGCCGGCATGGCCACTACTGACATGGGACTGGCGGCGATGGTGGGAGCGGCCTTCCTGGCGGCGCTGGTGTGGGCCGAAGAGCCGACTCTGCGCCACGCGGTCGTGTTCGGGCTGTTCAGCGCCCTGGCGGCGGTGACGAAGTTCACCGCGCTCGGATTCTATCCGCTGGGGATCTTCTTCGCGCTGCTGGGGTGGGTGGTGGTAGCGCGTCCGGGGATGGCGCGGATGCGGGAACTTGCCATGGCGCGCCTGCCCTCTTTCGCTGTGGCCCTGGCGGTGGGGGTCTTCGTGTGGTGGGCGGTGTACCTGTTCTCCTTCGGACCGGTTGACGGGTGGCAATCGCGGGTCCGGGTTCCGGCACCGCAGTTCTTTGCCGGGATTCTGGTGGTGCTGAAGCACAACAGCGGGGGCCACCCGGCGTACCTGCTGGGCGAGGCGGGCAGCCGGGGCTGGTGGTACTACTTTCCGGTGACTATCGCGGTCAAGACTCCGCTGGCCTTCCTGCTCCTGGCGGGCGGTGGATGCGTGCTCTGCTGGAAACACCGGCGGGAACTGCGCTACCTCTTGCCGGTGGCCTTCGTGATGGGGATCCTGCCGCCGTCCATGGCCGGGCACATCAATATCGGAGTTCGGCACGTGCTGCCTGTGTACCTGGCGTTCTCCGTGATGGCGGCGACGGCACTGGTGGCCCTGCTGGAGCGGGTGCCGACGCGGCGATGGGCTGCAGGGGTGGCCGGCGTCCTGTTCCTCTGGCTGGCCGGCGCAGGCATCCGGCAGCATCCCGACTACCTCTCCTACTTCAACGAACTGGTGCAGCATCCCGACCGGGTGCTGGTGGATTCGGATTACGACTGGGGGCAGGACAACAAGCGGCTGGCGGCGCGCCTGCACGAGTTGGGGGCGCAGTGGGTGAACTTTGGCTACCTCAATGCCGTGGATCAGCCATTCCTGGAGGCGTATCCCGGGCTGCCTCCGATCCGGGGCATCAACCCGGTCCAACCCGCGGAGGGCTGGACCGCGGTATCCCCCACCATGAACCGTACGACGCAGTATGGCCTGGAGTACCGCTACCCGAACATTCACCCTTGGTTCGAAGATCTGCCGCCGGTGGAGCAGGTGGGCGCCCTGACCCTCTACTATCTGCCGCCGGGATCACTGAGCCGGCCGCGGTAGAGTGAGCGAGGCCAACGCCCGCTCCAGTTCCGCGGGATGAAAACCGAAGGGACCCGGGCGGCTGACGTAGACCACGCGGCTGTCGGCGCCGATCAGCAGCAGGCGGTCCGGCCAGCCCGTATACATCCGCTCGACCGCGTTGCCGATGCCGTCCACCAGGGCGGGGAAGCGGATCCCCAGGTTACGCACGCAACTGCCCGCGATGTTGACCCGTTCGCCGTCCGTGCGCGGGCTGGAGAAGACCACGCCTTCGCGCACGTTGGCGCCCATCTGCCAGAGATCGCTCGGGTGGGCTTCCTCGATATAGACCGCGTAGAACGCCACGCGGTCGCGATACCGATCGTAGAGACTGTTGAGCGCGGGAACCTCCCGGCGGAAGGGCGGTCAGGTGTAGCTGCCGAAGACCAGCACCACTGGCCGCGATCCGCGAAAAGAGGCTAGGCGGAGTGTGGCGGTGTGGTCCAGGGTGGGGAGCGTGAAGTCGGGCGCCTCCGCGCCGGGCGCGAGAGAACCGGCGCGGGCGTGCGTCCACAGCGTCTCGAAGGGGACCAGCATCATGGCCGGCATGGGAACATGCGCGGCAATCGCCCCGAAAACCTCCGGCGGCCGGGTCATGGCCCAGTAAGCAGTGCTACAGAGAAGTACCCAAGAGGCGGCGAGAATACACCCTAACCTTGTAATCAGGACCCGTTTATCCATTGCATCACCCTCACGGACCATTTACACTTTGAACCATGGCGCGACTTTATCCCAGACTTGCGATTCTGCTGCTCCTCATCATAACGCTCGCCGTGGCGCAGACAGTGATGACCAACGACTCGGTGATCAAGATGGTCAAGGCCGGCCTCGGCGAAGACATCGTGATCAGCACGATCAAGGCGCAGCCGGGACAATACGGAACCGCGGCGGACGATCTGATTTCGCTCAAAGGCGCGGGAGTCAGCGACAGGATCATCGCGGCGATGATCGAGAAGGGCTCGGCGCCCGCCGCCGCCGTTCCCGCCGCCGCCGTTCCCGCCGCGGTAGTCAGCGAGGTCGGCGTGTATTACAACAAGGCGGGTAAGTGGACCGACCTGCAGCCGGAAGTGGTTAACTTCAAAACCGGGGGAGTGTTGAAGACCATCGGCACCGCCGGGATTGTGAAGGGCGATATCAACGGCCACGTCAACGGCCTGCACAGCCCAAATCAGGTGAAGACGCCGGTGGAGATCCTGGTGTACACGCCCGAAGGCACGGCCATCACCGAATACCAGTTGCTCCGCCTCCGGGAGCAGAAGGACTCGCGGGAATTCCGTACCGTGACCGGCGGCGTGCTGCACGTCTCCGGGGGCGCCGCGCGCGACCTGGTGCCCTTCGAAAACAAGAAGATCGCGCCGCGCACCTACACCGTCACGCTGCCCAACCTGGGCGTCGGTGAATACGGTTTGCTGCCCCCCTCCGGGGGAGACAGTACGGGCAGTTCCGGCCGCATTGGGAAGGTTTACAGTTTCCGCATCATCGAGTAGCCTCCCGGGGGCCTCTTTTCCGGTCTTGCCGGGTCCGGCCGCTTGCATTTCAGGTCAAAAGGCCTGAAAATACCGATAGGCACCACGTGCAGGAGGTGCCTGGGGTCACCCATGAATATCGGCATCATCCGGGAGCGCGCTCCGTTCGACCGGCGCGTGGCTCTCACCCCGCCCGTCGTCCGCCGTCTGGCCGGCGCGGGCCACAAAGTGTGGATCGAAACCGGCGCGGGCGATGGCGCCATGTACCGCGACACGGAGTACCTCCGCGCCGGGGCGCAGATCGCCTATTCGCCCGAGGAGGCTATCCAACGGGCCGAACTGCTGGTCAAGATCGGCCGCCCGTCCGCCACCGAACTCGAAATCTGCTCCCCGGGCATCGCGGTGATGGCCTTCTATCACATGGCGGTGGCCTCGCCCACGCTGCTGGACACGCTGGAGGCGCGGTCGCTGACCGCCATCGGCTGCGAAGTCATCCAGCAGGAGGACGGACGCCTGCCCGTGCTGGGCGCCATCAGCGAGATAGCCGGACAGATGACGGTGCCGATCGCGGCGCACCTGCTGCGCTCGAGCAGTGGGGGACGCGGCATCCTGCTGGGCGGGATCGCGGGCGTGCCGCCGGCGCGGGTAGTGATCATCGGCGCCGGATCGGCCGGGTTTGCCGCGGCGCGTTCGGCGGCCGCCGCGGGAGCCCGCGTGACCGCCTTCGACCGCGACCCGCGGCGACTGCGCCACGTGATCGAGCATTTGCCCGCGGTGGAGACCAGCCTCTCCGATGAGGATTCGATCGCCGAAGCCACCGCCGGGGCCGACGTGGTGATCGGGGCCATTCTGATCGCCGGCAGCCGCTCGCCGCACGTGGTCACCCGCCACATGGTGGAGCAGATGAAGCCGGGCAGCGCCATCATCGATGTTTCGATCGACCAGGGAGGCTGCGTCGAAACCAGCCGGCCCACTTCCATGAGCGAACCCACGTTCGTGCATCACGGGGTGACGCACTTCTGCGTGCCCAACTTCACGTGCGACCTGGGCCGGAGCGCCAGCGCGGCCATCGCGCAGGCCACCCTGCCGTACGTGCTCACCATCGCGCGCCACGGCATCGACGGGGCGCTCGAGCGGTGCCAGGATCTGAGGCGCGGGGTCTACACCCTGCGCGGGAGGCGTCCATGACGCAGGATTACCGAGCCCGAATCATGCCGGCCGAAGTGGCCCTTGCCGATATCTCCAGTGGCCAGAGCGTATACGTCCACAACGGCTGCGCCGAGCCCGTGGAACTGGTCAAGGCGCTCACCCGCCGGGGTCCGGACCTGGAAAACGTGCAGGTGATCCACATGGCCACTATGGGGATCGCCGACTACATCCTGCCCGAGTACGAGGGGCACTTCCGCCACAACGCGCTCTTCATCGGCGGCAACGTGCGCAAGGCTGTGCAGGAGGGGCGCGCCGACTATACCCCGATCTTCCTCAGCGAAATCGAAGGGCTCTTCCGCTCCGGCGCGCTGCCCATCGACGTGTGCCTGCTGCAGTGCACGCCTCCGGATGCCTACGGCTACATGAGCCTGGGCCCGAGCATCGATGCCTCGCTCACCGCGGCGCAGTGCGCGCGGCGCGTGATTGTGGAAATCAACGACCAGTGCCCGCGCACGCTCGGCGACACCTTTCTGCACGTGAGCCGGGTGGACGCCTTCGTCGAAGCCTCGCACCCGCTGAGCGAGTACCCGCGGCATCCCGTGACCGACCTGCACTACGCCATCGCCCGGCACATCGCGAAGCTGATCCCCGACGGCGCGACCATACAGACCGGCATCGGCGGCATCCCCGAGGCGGTACTCGGCCTGCTGCACGATCGCCGCGACCTGGGAATCCACTCCGAGATGGTGCCGGACAGCGTGGTCGACCTGGTGGAAGCCGGCGTGATCACCGGCGAACGCAAGAGCCTGCATCCGCGCAAGATCATTTCCGGATTCGTGCTTGGCAGCAAGCGCCTCTTCGATTACATCGACAATAACCCGATGTTCGAGTTCCACCGCACCGAGTACTGCAACGATCCCTTCCTGATCGCGCAGAACGACCGCATGGTGGCGCTCAACTCGGCCATCGAAGTGGATCTGACCGGGCAGGTGTGTTCGGACTCGATGGGTGCGTCGCCGTACAGCGGCATCGGCGGGCAGGTGGATTTCCTGCGCGGAGCGGCCCGCTCCAAGGGCGGCCTGCCCATTATCACGCTGCCTTCCACGGCCAAGGACGGAGCGGTCTCCCGCATCGTGCCCACGCTGCGGCCTGGCGCGGGCGTGGTCACCAGCCGCGGCGACGTGCACTATGTGATTACCGAGCACGGCGTGGCCTACCTGCACGGCCGGACGCTGTGCCAGCGCGCCGAAGCGCTGATCCAGGTGGCCGACCCGAAGTTCCACGGCCAACTCGAGGAGTACGCCCGGCGCAATCACCTGCTCAGCGCCAGCCGTTCGTTCGTCGCGGTGTAACGCCCGTTTTTGAGGGAGCTTCCGCCGCCCCGAAGGTGTATTCTGAAAGCGGATCGCGGAGTCCGAATTATGGACCGGACTGCCGGCTCGCAGGCCCTGGAAGCGGTTTTCGAGGGCTGGAACATCGGTGCCGTCTCCGTGAAGCGCGTACGCCTCCACTCGGGCGGCAGGCTTCAGGCCGACCTGGTCAGGCACGGCGGCGACCCCGCGCGCGCCATCCACGCGCTGCTGCAGCCGGCGCTTCCGCCCGCCGCCGGCGCCATGGTCACCGGTTCGCAGGCGGTCTCCTTCCTGGACCTTCCCTACCTGCCCGAGTCCATTTGCCTGGAGGCCGCGCTCGCCCACCTGGACCTGCGGCCCGACCTCGTTCTTTCGCTCGGCGGCGAGACGTTCGTCGCCTACTGCATGTCCGCCGGCTCGGTGCGCCGCATGATTTCGAGCAACCGCTGCGCCGCCGGCAGCGGTGAGTTCCTGGTGCAACAATTCGGCCGCATGAACCTCGACCTCGCCGGCGGGATCGCCGCCGCGAGCGGTGGACGCTGCGTCCCGCTGGCCTCCCGGTGCAGCGTCCACTGCAAGTCCGACGCCACCCACCGGCTCAACAAGGGTGAGTGCACGCCGGCCGATATCGCCTGTTCGCTGATCGCCAACCTCGCGGCCAAAATCGCCGCGCTCGTCGCTGCTACCGGATGGCCGCACAGACGCGTCCTGCTCGCCGGCGGGCTCGCCCAGTGCGAACAACTCACCGCCGAAATCGCGCGCCTGCTCGCGGAGGCGCGCCTCGAAACCGTCCCCGAAAGCCCGTGGCTCGAAGCCGCGGGCGCAGCGTTCGCCGCGCGGCGCGCGGGACCCCGCCCGCTCCCCGACCCGCGCCTCTGGCTCAAGCCGGCGGACGCCGCACGCCTTCCCCGCCGGCGCCCGCTGGCGGATTTCCTGAACCGCGTGGTCCGGCTCCCGGCGCCCGAACCCGTTCCGCTCGCGCCCGGCTGCGACCTCATCCTCGCCCTCGACGCCGGCTCCACCACCACCAAGGCCATCCTCTTCGATATCGCCGGCGGCCGCGCCGCCGCAAACTGCTACCTGCGCACCCACGGCAATCCCGTGCATGCCGCCTTCGAGTGCCTCGCCGCGCTCCAACGCCAGGTGGGCGCGACGCCGCATCGAATCGTGCATGCCGCCGTCACCGGTTCCGGGCGCGAGGTCGTGTCCCTGTATCTCGACAACTGCCCCGTGTTCAACGAAATCGTGGCCCATGCCCGCGCCGCCCGGGAACGCGTGCCCGGCGCCGATACGCTGTTCGAAATCGGAGGGCAGGACGCGAAGTTCGTGGGGCTGCAGGACGGCGTCCCGGTCGATTACTCCATGAACGACGGCTGCTCCGCCGGCACCGGCAGCTTCCTCGAAGAGGCCGCGTCATCCGA
>JAFDVU010000145.1 GCA_018268835.1 Acidobacteriota bacterium
TCCTTCCTCAGCCTCAGCGGCGCACCGATTCCACAGGCCATGATCGGGTTTTTCGCCAGAGAGACTCACGCAAAGATAGCCACCGGCGTGGTCAACGTCACCGTGGAAGGCGTCACTCTGGGAGCCACCGGCATCGATCAGAGCGAGTTCGACGCCATGAGCGGCGGTTTCAACTACCTGTCCGGCGGCCCGCTTAAGGGACCGCGGGACGCCATCGTCGACGATTACATCGCGAACCAGAAGAAGTACCAGGTCGGCTCCACCTTCCGCATGTCCGGACTCGACTGGCGCGTCTCCGGCATCATGGAGAGCGGCAAGCTCTCCCACATCGTCGTGCCCATCGCCACCCTCCAGGACCAGCTCGGCTACCAGGGCAAGGTCAGCCAGATCTATCTCAAGCTCGACGACCCCTCGCGAACCCAGCAAACCGTCGAAGCCCTCAAGAAGGATCCCCGCCTGGAAGGCTGGCAAATCTACTCGCTCGCCGAGTACACCTCCCTGCTCACGGTGGATAACATCCCCGCGCTGCGCGGCTTCATCATCGTCATTATCGGCATCGGAGTCGTCATCGGGTTCAGCGTGGTCTGCCTCTCCATGTACATGGCCGTGCTGCAACGCACGCGCGAAATCGGCATCCTCAAATCGCTCGGCGGATCCAAGGGCTTCATCCTCGGCATCATCCTCTCCGAAGCCCTGCTGCTCGGCCTCGGCGGCACTATCCTCGGTATTCTCATGAGCTACGGCGCCTGGTGGCTCATCCATACCCTGGTGCCCGCCTCGCTCCCCATGATCATCGTATACAGTTGGTGGCCCAAAGCCTGTGCCATCACGCTCGCCGGCACCGGTCTCGGCTCCCTCTACCCCGGACTCACCGCCGCCGCCCACGACCCCATCGAGGCTCTGGCCTATGAATAACGGCGGCGCCCCGATCATCCGCATCCGCGGCCTGCGCAAGGTCTACCGCGTCGGCAAGGTGGACGTGCCCGCGCTGCGGGGCGTCGATCTCGAAGTCCGCACCGGTGAGTTCCTCTCCATCATCGGGCCCTCCGGCTCCGGCAAGTCCACCCTCTTCCACATCATCGGCGGCCTCACCCCGCCCACCGAAGGCGAAGTCCGCGTCGGCGAACAGGACCTCTCCGCCATGACCGACGCCGAACGCACCCGCATGCGCAAGCGCACCGTCGGCTTCGTCTTCCAGAAGTTCAACCTGCTGCCCAACCTCACCGCCCGCGACAACATCGCCATCGCCCGCCACATCGCCGGCCTGCCCCGCGAAACCGGCGGCGAGTTCCAGGACGCCCTCAACCTGCTCGGCATCGCTCAGCGCCTCGACCACAAACCGAGCGCGCTCTCCGGCGGCGAACAGCAGCGCGTCGCCATCGCCCGCGCCATCGTCAACCATCCCGCCATCCTCCTCGCCGACGAACCCACCGGCAATCTCGATACCGAGAACTCCCGCGCCGTGCTCGAGATCCTCCGCGACCTGAACCGGCGCACCGGCCAGACCATCCTCATGATCACCCACAACCCCGAGGCCGCCGCCTACGGTCACTCCACCGTTGAGATGCGCGACGGCCGGATCGTGAGCCACACCCGGACATCGCCATCCGCGTGAATCCGCTGCTTGCACAAGCCGCCGCCTTTGCCAAACGCATCCAGCGGGAAAAGCTTGCCCTGCCGGTGGACTTCGAGTGGTACCCGTACGACACTCTCTCCAACCTCTGGCACATCGATAGACTGCTCTCCGCGCCGCACCGCGACCTGATCGCGCCCCAACCCGCCGGCGCGAGCCGCCCCCGCGTCCTCGACTTCGGCTCGCAGGACGGCGAACTCGCCTTCTTCCTCGATTCCCTCGGCTACGAAGTCGTCGCCGCCGATCACCCCGCCTACAACCACAACGGCATGCGCGGCATCCGCGCGCTGAAATCCGCCCTCGGCTCGCGCATCGAAATCCACGAAATCGATGCCGACCGCCCCTTCGCCCTCCCCCACGATGCCTACGACCTCGTCCTCTTTCTCGGCATCCTGTATCACTTGCGCAACCCGTTCTACGTGCTCGAGGAACTCGCGCGCCGCTCCACCCACCTGCTGTTAAGCACCCGCGTCGCCCGCCGCTTCCCCGGCGGCGATCCCATGCCCGCCCACCTCGCCATTGCCTACCTGCTGCGCGAAAACGAGCTCAACCAGGACGATAGCAACTACTTCATCTTCTCCGAACCCGCCCTTCGCGTCCTGCTCGACCGCGCCCACTGGGACGTCCGCGACTTCCTCACTCTCGGCGCCACTGCCTCCAGCGACCCCGTCTCCCTCGACCGCGACGAGCGCGCCTTCCTTTGCGCCCGCTCCCGTCACGACCGCCTCGCCAACCTCGAACTCCTCGCCGGCTGGCACGAAGCCGAGGACACTGGATGGCGCTGGACCGCGCGCGTCTTCAGTGCCCGCCTCCGCGCCGCCCGCACCCTCACCATGCGCTTCTACATCGCCGGGGAATCCATCCGCCGCCTCGGCAGGCTCACCCTCTCCGCTACCGCCAACGGTCGACCGCTCGAACCCGCCGTCTACGAAACCCCCGGCCCCGCCGCCTACGTCCGCACCCTCGATCTCCCCGCCGCCGCCGACGTCACTGTTGAATTTACTCTCGACCGCGCTCTGGAACCCGACGCCACCGACGACCGCCAGCGCGGCATCATCGTCGCCGCCATCGAAGCGAGTTAGGCATCACGGAGGGATTCCGCAACAGAATGGAGACCATCAGCCGCCAGGCCTGTAGGTTCCGCAACTTCGAAAACGATGGGCGGCGCGTCCAGGTGCTGTGTTCTTAGAGGGCTCTGGGATCGGGTTTGCCCCGGAATTGGCGTGCAGCCCGTGTGCAGGTGCTATGTTCTTAGAAAGGCTTGGGATTGGGGTCTGCCCCCGAAATTGGCGTAGACTGGAATTTGTTGGGTGGCTACAGCGGTGGTGCGAATCTGGCTGACCCGCACTTTGGTTTGGTTGCGGGGGGTGGATTTGAACCACCGACCTTTGGGTTATGAGCCCAACGAGCTACCAGACTGCTCCACCCCGCAACATCATCGTAACGCGTCCGGCTCCCCGGGTCAAATTTCGTACGCAAAAATCCCGCGCGGACGCGCCGCGGTAGCCGCACTTGTACAATGAAGATGTGCTTCGCCACGTAGTCCCGGCGGCTCTCGCGCTGGCTGCCGCCATTCACGCGCAACCCGCGTTCTTTCCCCTCAAGGACATCAAACCCGGGATGCACGGCATCGGGCGGACGGTGTTCTCGGGCACCAAAGTCGAGGAGTTTCAAGTGGAGATCCTCGGCGTACTGGAGAACGTCGGGCCCAAGGAATCGATCATCCTCGGGCGCCTCTCCGGCGGCCCGCTGGCGCACACCGGCGTGCTGCAGGGGATGAGCGGGAGCCCGGTTTACATCGACGGCAAACTGGCCGGCGCGGTGGCCATGGCGTTCCCCTTCGCCAAGGATCCGATCGCCGGAATCCGGCCCATCGAGGCCATGGCGCGGACTTCCACCGCGCCGCGCCCGGCGCCCGCATCGCCCTCGCCGGCGGGTCAGCGCGCGGCCCTGTTCGACGGCGACTTCACGCGCGGCTTCTCGCGCCCCGCCGCGCTCTTCTCCGGCGATTCGCGGATGGAGGACATCGCCACGCCGGTCTCGTTCGGCGGCTTCAGCCGCGCTACCCTGGAGGCCTTCGCGCCGCAACTGCGCGCGCTCGGACTCGAACCCCGGCAGGGCGTGACCTCGGGCGGAAAGCTGGAATCGGGGATGGGCAATCCAGCCGACCTCAAACCCGGCTCCATGATCAGCGTGCAACTGATGGCGGGAGACATGTCGGTGGGCGCCGACGGCACCCTCACGTTCATCGACGGCAATCGCGTCTACGCCTTCGGCCACCGCTTCCTGGACCTGGGCTCCACCGCGCTGCCCTTCGCGCGTTCCGAGGTCCTCACCCTGCTGGCCAACACCAACACCAGTTTTAAACTCTCCACCGCGCGCGAATGGATGGGCACCATCTACCAGGACGGCAACACGGCCGTGGCCGGTGAACTCGGCGCGAAGCCGGCGCTGGTGCCGCTCACCATCCGGGTCACCAGGGGCGGCAAGCTCGTGGACACCTATGAGGCGGGGATGGTCAACGATCCCCTGCTCACGCCGCTGCTGTTGCAGATGGCGGTATTCAGCGCGATCGATGAGACGGAGCGCACCGTGGGCGCTTCGAGCGTGCGGCTCACCGGGGAAGCGCAGTTCGACGGCGGTTCGGCGCCGGTGAAATTCAACAATCTGCTGGCGGGCGATAACGGCAGCGCGATGCAGGCTTCGGTCTCCGCGGCGATGCCGCTGGCCTTCGTGATGCAGGGCGGCTTCGACAGCCTGCACCTGAAACGCATCTCCCTGAACCTGGAAGCGTCGGCCAGCAAGAAGCAGCTTTCGATCGACGGCGTGACCGCAGCGCGCCGCGAAGTCAAGGCCGGGGAGACCGTGCAACTGCGGGTTTCCCTCACCGGCGACAATGGCGTGGAAGTGACGCGCCAGGTAGATTACAAGGTCCCGCCCGGCGCGCAACCCGGACCGCTCTACTTCACGGTGAGCGACGCCGCCACCGCGAACCTGGCCGATTTCCGGCAGGTGCTGACGGCATCCATGCGTACGCCGGCGCAGTTGCTGGGCGTGGTGAACGACCTGCATCCAAATACGAAGGCCTATGTGCGGGTGTGGCGTACGGACCCGGCGTTTCAACTGGAAGGCGCGGACCTGCCCGATCCGCCGGCTTCGGTGGCGATGATCCTGGCCTCCTCGCAACCCGCCGCGGCGGGCATCGCCCAAACGCGCAATTCCAAGGTCGCGCAAATCGAGATCGACGCCGGCGACATGGCCGTCACCGGAAACAAGACCATCCAGGTGGAAGTAAAAGAATGACGCACTCCCGGAATCTTCTGCACGCCGCCGTCCTGTGCGCCGCTCTTCTGCCGGCGGCCATGGCCAGCGGCACCGCCACGTGGGAGATGAACTCCTACAACGATTTCATCAAGGGCAAGTTCACCGGCATTTCACTGAGCCGGGAAGGACGCCTCTCGCTGGCGCCGAAGGTGGACACCCTGTTCACCAGCGATCAGCCGGTGATCTGGAGCGTGGCGGAGACCGCGGACGGCACGCTGTACGCCGCGACCGGACATCGCGGACGGGTCTACAAGATCGCGCCCGGCGGCAAGAGCTCGCTGCTGTGGACCGCGCCCGAGCCGGAGGTGTTCGCCATCGCGGCGGACCGCAGCGGAGCGGTCTACGCGGGGACGTCGCCGGACGGCAAGGTGTACCGCATCGAGAACGGCGCCGCGACGGAGTATTTCGCGCCTAAGACTCGCTATATCTGGTCGCTCGTCGCAGGGCCGGACGGCGTGCTCTACGTGGGCACGGGGGATCAGGGCAAGGTGTTCCGCGTGACCGGCGCGGGCCGCGGCGAGTTGTGGTACGAGACCGGGCAAGCGCACATCACGGGCCTCGCGGTGGATCCGCAGAACCGGCTGCTGGCCGGCACCGAGCCCAACGGCCTCCTCTACCGGATCACGGGCAAGGACAAGGCGTTCGTGCTCTACGACGCGTCCCTGCCGGAGATCCGCGCGATCGTGCCGATGACGGATGGCACGGTGTACGCGGCGGCGCTGGGCGGCAGCGTGGCCAGGCGGGCGCAGAGCGCGGCGCAGGCGGCGCAGGGCACGGGCGCGGGAGGCACGTCGGTGACCTCGACCGTGACCTCCATCACGGTGGAAGCGCAGGCGGCCGAGATCAAGCCGCCCGATCCTTCCAAGCAGCAATCCTCGCCGATCGCCGCGAGCGCGCCGCCGGTAAGCACGCCTCTCGCGACGGTGACGGACAACACCGGCGTCGATAAGAGCGCGCTCTACCGCATCAATCCGGATAACACGGTGGAGACGCTGTGGACGTCGAAGGAAGAGAACATCTATGATGTGCTGGCGCTCGAAAAGCAGATCCTGTTCTCGACCGACGAAGACGGACGCATCTATGGCCTTTCTCCGGACCGGCGCGTGACCCTGGTCACCCAGACCAACGAAGGCGAGACAGTGCGGCTGCTGGCCGGCGAGCACTCGGTGCTGGCGGCCACCGGCGACCAGGGGCGAATTTTCCGGATGGGCGAAGGGCCGGGCGCGAACGGATCCTACGAAGCGCCGGTGCACGATTCGGGCACGGCGTCGCACTGGGGCAGCCTGATGTGGCGCGCCGACGTGCCCTCGGGCGACTCCATCCGGTTCCGCACGCGCAGCGGCAATTCCGCCAAGCCGGACCGCACGTGGAGCGATTGGAGCGAGCCGCTGACGGTAGCGTCGGGAAGCCCCATCACCAGCCCCAATGCGCGCTACATCCAGTGGAAGGCGGAGATCGCCGGCACGGCCGGGACGACGCCCGCGCTGGATAGCGTGACCCTCGCCTACCTGCCGCAGAACTCGCCGCCGGTGGTGCGGAGCATCAACGTGAGCACCCAGGCGGCGCCGTCCGTACAGGCCAAGGCGGCGACATCCAGCACCGCGTCCTACAGCGTGACCGTGACCGACAGTGACGCGTCGAGCGCGGGGACGACCACGCAGACCCTGAACCGCGCCGCCACGCAGCAGATCACGATCACGTGGATCGCGGACGATCCCGATAACGACCGCCTGGTATACAACCTCTACTTCCGCGGCGAGGATGAAACGCAGTGGAAGCTGCTCCGCTCCAACCTGCACGAAAACTCGATCACGTTCGACGCCGACGTGTTCGCCGACGGCAAGTACTTCTTCCGCGTGATTGCGAGCGACCGCGAAGCCAATCCGCCGCAGTATGCGCGTGACGCGACGCTGGTGAGTTCGCCGGTGATTGTGGATAACACGCCGCCGGTAGTGACCATCGGAGCATCCCGCCGAGGCGGCGCGACGGCGCACGTCGAGTGGGAGGCGGTGGATGGGGCGAGCGCGCTGCGCCGCTGCGAATACTCGCTCGACGCCAACGGCTGGGTGCCGGTGGAAGCGGCCGACGGCGTCATCGATTCCCTGCGCGAAAAGTTCACGCTGGAGCTGAGCAATCTCTCGCCCGGCGAACACCTGCTGGTGGTCCGCGTCGCCGACGGCGCGGGCAATACCGGCACGGCCAAGGTTCTTCTCAAATGAACAAACTCCTCACTGAATATGCGGCGATTCTGGCGCGCGTGCCCAAGCGCCTGGTAGACATCAGCGACGAAGACGCGGAGCAGAAGCCGCGGTCCGGCGGATGGTCGAAGAAGGAACTTCTCGGCCACCTGATCGATAGCGTCTCCAACAACCATCAGCGCTTCGTGCGCGGACAGTTGGTGCGGCGTCTCGAGTTTCCGGAGTATCAGCAGAACGAGTGGGTGGCCGCGCAGGACTATGCCACCGCCTCCTGGCCGGACCTGGTCAACCTCTGGCTGCTCTTCAACCGGCACCTGTTGCACGTGCTGCGGCACCTGCCGGAATCCGCGCAGTCGAATGAGATTACGGTAGGCGGCAAGGCGCCGGTGACGCTGGTGAAACTGGCCGAGGATTACCTCAGCCACATGAACCACCACCTCGCGCAGATTCTCGGCGAGTAGCCCCCGAATCGCGCCGCCGCGCGGTGTGGCTGCCGGCGCCGGGGGCTATGCTGATGTCATGAAGCTCTCCCGGCGCGGCTTTCTGGCCGCCCTTCCGGCATCAATGGCCGCGCAATCCGGTTCGGGGATCGACCGGCGCGGCGTGGTCGCGCGCCACAATCCCGTGCTTCGCGGAATCGATCCGCGCGCGCCGCTTTCCGTGGGCAACGGTGAGTTCGCCTTCACTGCCGACCCGACCGGTCTGCAGACCTTCCCCGCGGCGTACGAGAATTCGATGCCGCTTTGCACGCAGTCGCAGTGGGGATGGCACACCGCCCCGGGCCGTCCGCCCGGCGAGTTGCGGCTCGCCGAATACGATACCTTTGGCCGAGAGGTGGGTTACCCGACGGATTCGCGCGGGCAGGCGCCGCTGTTCAACTGGCTGCGCGAGAACCCGCATCGCCTGCATCTGGGCCGCGCCGGGTTCGCCATCGAACAGCCCCGGGACGTGCGCTTCCTGCAGCAGACGCTGGACCTGTGGACCGGCACGCTGCGCAGCGAGTTCGAATGGCGGGGCCGCGCCATCGCGGTGGAGACGGCGTGCCGCGACGCCGCCGACGGTATCGCGGTGAAGCTGCGCGGCCGCGTGCCGGTGGTGTTCGAGTTTCCCTACGGCACGGGCGCGATGAGCGCGGCGGACTGGGCTCACCCGGAGCGGCACCGCACCGTGGAAGCGTCGAGCGGCCCCCAGCGGGTAGAACTTGCGCGCACGCTGGATGCGGCCGAGTATCGCGCGGCCATCGAGTGGCGCGGCCCCGCGGCGTGGAAACGCGAAGGCCCGCACCGCTTCACCCTTGCGCCGGCGGCGGACGAGTTCGAATTCACTCTCACCTTCTGGCAGGGCGCGGCGCCGCCGGCGCGCACGCCGCTCTGGCCGGGTCTGTGGACGCGCGGCGCGGCAATCGAACTTCCTCCGGACGAACGCGCGCGCGAACTGGAACGGCGCATCGTGCTCTCGCAATACCTCACCGCGATTCAGTGCGCGGGTTCGCTGCCGCCGCAGGAGACCGGACTCACCTGCAATTCCTGGTACGGCAAATACCACCTGGAGATGCACTACTGGCACGCCGCGCACTTCGCAAGCTGGGGACAGGCGCCGCTGCTGGAGCGCAGCCTCGGCTGGTACGCCGCGATCCTGCCCTCGGCGCGCGAGAAGGCGCGGTCGCAGGGGTACGCCGGCGCGCGCTGGCCGAAGATGACCGCGCCGGACGGCCGCGACAGCCCGTCGAACATCGGGCCGCTGCTCATCTGGCAGCAGCCGCACCCGATCGCCATGGCGGAGATGGTTTATCGCGCCACGCCGAGGCGCGCGACGCTGGAGCGCTACCGCGAAGTAGTTCTGGAATCGGCGGAGTTCATGGCGTCCTACGCGCACTACGATCCCGGGGGGGCGCGCTACGTGCTGGGTCCGCCGGTGATTCCCGCGCAGGAAAATCACCCGCCGCGCGAGACATGGAACCCTACCTTCGAACTCGAATACTGGGACTACGGCCTCGAGCTCGCGCAGCGCTGGCGCGAACGGCTGGGCATGGTGCGCGAGCCGAAGTGGGACCAGATCCGCGCGAAACTCGCCGTGCTGCCGGTGAAGGACGGCGTGTACCTCGCGCACGACAACTGCCCGGAGACATTCACGGAGCGCAATCGCGACCATCCTTCGATGCTCTACGCGCTGGGTGTCCTCCCGGGCCGCAAGGTGGATCGCGAAACCATGCGGCGCACTCTCAGGAAGGTCTTTGCCGAGTGGAAGTGGGCGGACACCTGGGGCTGGGACTTCGGGGCGGTGGCCATGACCGCGGCCAGTCTCGGCGAGACCGGTCTCGCGGTGGACGTGCTGCTCATGGACACGCCCAAGAACACTTTCCTGCCCAGCGGGCACAACTGGCAGCGCGCCAACCTGCCGTGCTACCTGCCGGGCAACGGAGCGCTACTGCTCGCCGTGGCCCATATGGTGAAACTGGGCGCGTTTCCGAAGGAGTGGAAGGTGCGCGCCGAAGGCTTCCCGGCCTGAGGGCCGCGCTCAGTAACTGGAACTGGCACCGCCTCCGCCGCAATCGCCGCCGCCGAAGCTCGCTCCCCCGTCGCTGCCGGAGGAACCGGAGGACGACGACGCAGCCTCGGTCATGAGCAGATCGTAGGCGGGAGACTCGGCGCCGCTGGCGCCCCAGTACCGCGCGCCGCGACGGTAGGAGCCGCGCCCGTCCGCGCACTGGAGGCAATCGCGCGCGTCAAGCAGCAGGTCGTAGACCAGCAGCCAGTTCGCGGGATTCACTTCGGCGGCGGCGGAGGCGCGGGTGTACGCGGCGCTCGCCGCGGCGGCGAGCTTTCCCGCGCGGCGGCGCGGATTGGCGGTTGCGCGTCCCGCCAGTGTCGCGGCGATGTCGCGCATCATGAGGGGCGCCTCCTGGCGGCAGCGGCGATAATCGTCGAGCCGTTTGGCGGGTGCGTTCACGCGGTCGCAGGCGGCTGAGTAATGGGCGCGCCACCGATTCAGGGCGTGGTGCGCGCCGCGGATCGCGGAAGCGTCCTCGTGCGGAATGAGCCGGATGGTGTACAACTCCTGCTGCAAGCGGACGAACTCTTCTCGCGCGCTCTCGGGGAGCGTCGCGAACTCCTGCCACGCGTCCGGGGGCGCTTCGCGGCGCAACTCCTCGATAGCTTGCACGGCGGCGCGCTGTAACTCACCGGAGGAACCCAGATCAGCGGCGGCGCGTTCCAGGTCGCCCGGCAGCGCCTCGGCAAAACGGCGCGTGCGCACGCGGCGAACCAGGAGCGTGACCAGCAGCACGACCATGACGGAGCCGGCAATCAGCGTGAATACGGAGACTCCGCGCGCCCCCTGCGCCGCTCCGCCCTCGCCTCCGATGCGGTCGATGATGCCGTCCACCGCGGCGTTGATCCCGCCCGTGTAATCGTCGTTGCGGAAGCGCGCGGTCACGTCGCGCAGAATATCGGCCGCGGCACGGTCGGAGGGATTGCCTTCCAGTCCGTACCCGACCTGAATCCGCACCTTGCGTTCCACCGGCGCCCACAAAAACAGCACGCCGTTGTTGCGGTCGCGCTTGCCGATGCCCCAGGCGTGGAAAAGTTCGCGCGCATAATCCTCGATGCTTTCGCCCTCCAGCGAGGGCACGATGGCGATGGCGACTTCGTTGCCGGTGGCGCGCTCGTAGTCGCGCAGGCGGGCTTCAAGCGAGTCGCGGACGGCGGGCGTCAGCCGCCCGGCGAGATCGCTGACGTAGCCGGCGGGACGCGGCAGGTCCGCCGCCAGGGCGAGGGTCGCGAACGCGAGGAGGAAACTGCGGGTCACGCGGGAACCACCTCCAGCGACATTGTACCCGCCCGCGCCGCCGTTCGCCCGGTCTTCGCCGAAAAATCCATCTTCCGCGGCCTGCGTTAATAATCGGTAGTGGAGGGCGTCCTGGCTGGTATGAAGGCACAACTACTCTCCGTGACGCTGCTTAGCGCGTTTTCCGGCGTCCTTTGCGCCGCCGATCCGACACTGTTAAACCTGGTCATGCCGGACGCCAAGGTAGTCGCCGGCGTCAACGTGGAGCAGGCCAAGGGTACTCCCTTCGGGCAGTGGATTCTCAACCAGATTCAGACCAACGATGCCGGCATGCAGAAGCTGGTGGACATGACCGGCTTTGACCCGCGCCGCGACGTGCGCGAAGTGCTGGTGGCGAGTAGCGGCTCGGCGCAGGCCAAGACCGGACTCGCGCTGGCCAAGGGCAACTTCGACGTCGCCAGGATCACCGCGGCGGCTACCATGGCGGGCAAGGACGTCGCCAACGAAAGCTACGGCGGCGTGACCATTCTGGAAGACGCCAAGGCCACGCACGGCATCGCGTTCCTGGATAACAGCACGGTGGTGGCCGGAGACCTGGCCAGTGTGAAAGCCGCCATCGATCGCCGCAACAGCCCACAGTCGATGGCCGCCGCCACTCTGGTGAAGATCAATCAGTGGAGCAACGCGCAGGACGCCTGGGGCATCTCGCTGGTTCCGCCCGCGACTCTCGCGCCGGCGCAGGCGCCGGGCGGGCAGCAACCCCCGCAGATGTTCGCCGCCGCGCAGAACGTGCAGCAGGCCTACGGCGGCATCAAGTTCGGCAATAGCGTGGTGATGAGCGCCGAGGCCGTCTGCGATACGGCGCAGAACGCCACCACGCTCGGCGACCTGGTGAAGTTCCTCATCAACATGGCGCAGATGCAGGCTGCGCAGCATCCGCAGGCGCAGTCGCTGATTAATTCCGTGACCGTGACGCCCAGCGGCACATCGCTCAAGATTTCGGCGAGCCTGCCGGAAGACGTGTTCATCCAGATGCTGGAATCCGGCAAAGCGCATGCCGCCCCCGGCGCCGCCGGGACGGTTCCGCGCGGAAACGTGCGGCGCACTCCGCAGAACCGCAAGTAACGCTAACTCTTCTCCTTCTCTCCCGCGAGCGTTGCCGGGCACAAGTCCTTGAAGAAAGGACAGTGCCGGCAACGCTCGCCTTCGTTTAAGGGGAACTGCAGCGTCGATTGCGCTTCCAGAAACTCCCGGACCACCTGCTCCGGGCTCTCCCACAAAGATGGCGCGAGGTCGATCTCCGCCACCCGGTCCGGCCGCAGGAAGTGCAGGCAAGCGCGGTCCGGCGCCCGCCCGGTCATGCGCTCCACTGCCATCGCGTATAACCGAAGTTGCAGCGCGTAGTCGGCCGCGCGCGCGGCCACGTCGGCTGCGCGCACATCGTCCGTCTTGTAGTCGACGATGACCAACTCCCCGCCCTCTTCGAACCACAGGTCGATCTGTCCGCGCACCACCAGCCCGCCTACCGCCATCAGAAAATCGCTCTCGCGTTCGCTGCGGGTCGCGCACGCGGCGCGCCGGCCGAGTTCGCTGCGCCGGAACGTGGCTGCAAGTTTCTCGGCTTCGGGATCGGCATCGGGCACCGCGGTGTCGGCCAGCAGCGCGTGCACCTGCGTGCCGAATTCGCCCGCGGACAAAGCGCGGCCGTGCTCGTCGTCGCCAGCCTCCTCGACGCGGCGCAGGCGGCCTTCGTAGCCCAGGTAGATCCCGAGATAATACTGGCGCGGGCAGGCGGCGAATTTCGCCAGCGCCGTCACCGTGGCATTGGCGTCGTGCTGTTCGGCGACAGCCGGCGGTGCCAGCGTCTCGATGGGACGCGACTGCTCCTGGGTGAGAGGACGCACGATCGGCTCGGGGTCGCCCGCGGCCACCCGCACGCCGAGCGTCCACTCCTCGCCGTGCGGCGAAACGTGCGTCTCCGTGGACTCGCGCGGTGCGGCGGGATCGAGCGCGAGTTTTTCGGCCACGAGTTTGGCCCAGTTCGCGGGCTTCTTCTCTCCGGCTGAGAAGCTCAGCACCAGGTGCTCCTCGGCGCGCGTCATGGCGACGTAGAGCAGGCGGTTGCTCTCCTCTTCGTCGCGCTGCTTCCACTCCTCGCGCAGCGCGTCCAGGAACAGGTCGCTCTTATTCGCGCCGGTGGCCGGGTTCAGCCAGCGCGCGCCCAGGCCGTGTCTGCGCGAGAATCCCACCACCGGGACGCTGTTGTTCACGCCCTTCTCGAGCGCGGCCACGAAGACTACTTTGTACTCCAACCCCTTGGCCGAATGCACGGTCATGATCTTGACCGTGTCCGACGAATCCTCGGGCGGCGCGTCGGGCTCGCGCGGATTCTCGTCGCGCACCAGCGCGAGTTCCTCGACGAACTCGTCCAGCGACATGGTTGCCGAGGCAGCGCGCGCCTGCGCCAGCAACTTGTCCACGTTGGGCGACCACGGGTAGCCGGCTTCATCGACCGCGAGCGCCAGCAGACGGTCGAACCCGGCCGATTCGCGGCGCATGCGCCATTGCGTGAGCCGCTCGCGGAAAGCCGCCAGGTGCGGCGTGGCGGAGCCGTCGCGCAGCCCGCGTCCGATGCCGCCGCCGGTCATCTTCAACCGCAGCAGGTCCTCGTCGCTCGCCCCCACCAGCGGCGAGCGCAGCACGACCGCGAGACTGACTTCGTCGCGCGGGTTGGCGATCACGCGCAGCAGGTGGACCAGGTCGTTCACTTCGCGGCTTTCGTAGAAGCCGCGACCGCGATTGACCACATAGGGTATGTTGGCCGCATCGAACGCCGCCGCGATTGGCACGATCGATTCGGTGTTGCGCACCAGCACCGCGAAATCGCTGAACTTGCGCCCGCTCATCTCCAGGATGCGGCGCGCGATCCACTTGCCTTCGCTCTCCGGCGTGGCGGCAACGATGGCTTCGACGGCGAACTCCGGCGAATCGTCGAATTCCCTCTTCGGCACCAGGCGCCGCGGCAGGATGCCGGGCTCGCCGGTAGTGATGGTTTCGACCGCGCGCAGGATGTCGGCGCGGCTGCGGAAGTTCTCCTCCAGTTCCACCAGGCGCCGCCCGCGCGCCCCAATTTCGTCGCGGTAACGCTGGAAGCCCTCGGGTTCGGCGTGGCGGAATCCGTAAATGGACTGGTTGATGTCGCCCACCGCGTAAAAGCGGTCCGGTGGCCGGATGTGGCGGATGAGTTCCGCCTGCTGCCCGTTGGTGTCCTGAAACTCATCCATCAGGATGTGGTCGAACTGCCGTTGCAGCCGCGCGCGGGTCTCCGGACTGCTCTTGAGCAGCCGCACGGTGAACTCTTCGAGGTCGGAATAATCCAGCGCGCCGGCCGCCTGCTTGCGCTCGCGGTAGAGCGCATCAAAGCGGCGCAGGATCTCCACCAGCAGCGCGCGCTCGCGGGCGTAGTGTTCGGTGATCAGCGTGTACTCCACCGATTCCATGCGCTCCCGCAACTGCCGCGCGAGTTCGTAGGCGCCGTTGCCCCGCTTGCACTTGTTGAGCCGGAGTGTGAAGCCGGCCAGCGCCTCCAGCGCGGCGCGAGTAGAGTTGGCGCCCAGCACTCTCTCGGCCGCTTCGAGCGCCTCCTCCAGGTGCTCGCGCTGCGCGGTGTTCCATCCGGTGAGGCTCTCACCGCGGATCGCGTCCAGCGTCTCCTCCACGTCGTCCGGCGTGGTGCCATCGGGCACGGGGAAGCGCGTCAGGCCTTCAACCCCGATTCCCGCGCCGCGCATCGTATCGTAGGCGTTGAGTACGGCCTCCTCGAATTCCGGGGACGCCAGGCCGCGGATGAGCGCGCGGAACTCCGCCGGCCGCTCGTCGAAAATGCCGTCCATCGCAGCGGCGATCGAGTCCTGCCGCAAGCGCCACGATTCGCGCTCGTCGAGCACGCGAAACTCCGGGTCGATGCCCGCGAAGACCGCGTTCTCGCGCAGCAGTCTCGCGCAGAAGCCGTGCACCGTCGACACCCAGGCGCGCTCCAGTCGCGCGCGGATGTCCGGCCGCTCCTGGAACGCCTCGGCCAGCTTCTTGCGCATGTTGGCGGCGGCCTTGTCGGTGAACGTGATGGCCAGGATGCGCAGCGGATCGGCCCCGGCCTCCTTGACCAGCCGGCGGAAGTACTCCACCAGCACCGTGGTCTTGCCCGACCCCGGCCCGGCGACGATGCACGCGTCTTCGTCGCGGCGCTCGACCGATGCCGCGTCAATCTGCGCTTGCGTGAAGGGGAACGCGCTCACGCTTCCTCCTCCTGCTCCGGTTCCGCGGCTTCGGCGAGATTGACGCGGCAGACGTCCCTTGCGTCGCAGTACCTGCATTTGGCCGTATCGGCGGGGGCCACCTCCACGGCGCCGCCGCGAATGCGTCCGGCGATCTCCAGAGCGCGTTCACGTGTGCGCTCCAGCCAGTTCTCCGGGAAGGGATCGGCGGACACGGAGCCGTCCGGCGCCGCGCCCCATCCGGCGTACTCCAGGCCGCCGCGCAGCCCGATGTAGAAGACCCCGGCGGCGCGTCCGCCGAGCACGCGTTCGGCCGCCATCAGGTAGACCGGCGCCTGCAGCAGGTTTTCGTCCTTGAGTTTGTCCTTCACTTTTTTCGCCGCGCTGTATTTGTAGTCGATGACGAACGCGCGGCCGTCGGGCGTGGTATCGATGCGGTCGATGCGGCCCGTGAGCAGCACTCCCGGCGCGAGTTCGAATTCGAAGGACTCTTCCATGCGCGATGTAACGGCGGCGCGCGGCCAGGCGTCCTCGCGGACGAAGCGCGTGAGGTCGTCCAGCATGGCATTGCGCAACCGTTCCGTGTGATATCCGCGCGGGATGCGCTCCTCGGCGAGGAACTCGGCCAGCTTGCGCTCGAACAGCGGCCCCAGGTCCTGCGGCCGCGCCCACCATTCGGCAAGCACTTCGTGAATCAGGTTGCCCTGCTTGAGGAAGTTGAGCCGCTCCTCGGGACGGTCCGGCCGCGTGCGCAATCCCAGGGTCTTAACCGCGAAGAACTGGAACGGGCACTGCAGAAACGCTTCCAGGCGCGTCGGCGAAAAGTGCGGTAGCGCGTTCCCGATCCACGCCAACAGTTGGGGATCGCGGATCGGGGCCGCCTCCGCCGCGCGCGCGGGACGGCGTGGCGCGGGGCGCACGGGGCGGGCCTCGTGACGATCCAGCAGGAGATCCTCCAGGAATAGCGAGCGGAGGTTGCGCTCGCCGCGCGCATCGAACTCCGGGTAGGATAGCGTGGTGAGCAGCGTGGCGCGGGTGATGGCGCTATCGAACAGCGCGCGCTCTTCGCGTTCGAACTCGGCGGCTGTGCGCACCCGGATGCCGCTCTCGTTGAGGCGGCAGCGCGCGGCGTCCGGGAAGAAGGCATCCTGCGGCTGGAAGCGCGGGAACTGTTTTTCCACCATGCCGCAGACGAACACCACGGGCAGCACCCACTGGCGCGCTTCGTGCGCGCTCAGCACCTGCACCACGTTGCGGCGCCCATCGGTCACGCGCAGCGGCGTCAGGCGCAGCGCGGCCTTCACGGCGCGCCACCACGTCTCGATCCCGATCGCGCGGGAGGCGGGCAGTGCCAGCGCGGCTTCGTCGAGCGCCGCGTCGAAGGCGTCCAGCGCCTCGGATTGCGCGCGCCATTCGAGCGCCATCTCGTGCGTCGCCGCTTCCGCCGGACGCGCCGGGCGGAACAGGTTGCGCAGGCCGCGGAAGCGCGCCGCCCAGTCCTTCGGCGCCACCTGCCAGGAGCGCAGTTCTTCGAGAGAGGCGAGGCGGTCCAGCCTTGCCGCCAGGCGGTCGGCGCCGGGGAACGGCTTGCCTTCGTCATCGAAGAGCAGCGCCTTCAACTGGCCCAGTCCGGCATCGGGGATGCGCTCGCGGACGGCGAAATCGAAGCGGTCCAGGGCGACGGAATCGGCCAGCCGCGGAGCCAGCCGCAGCGCCGCCAGCGTCCTACCGTGATCCCACCCGGCGAGCATCGCGTCGATCACGCCGCAGAGGAAGCGCACCGCGGGATGCCGCTCCAGAGGCGCGTCGAAGTAGAAGTTCGCCGGAATGCCGAAGCGCTCAAAGGTGGTGCGCAGCACGGGTACGTAGATGTCGGCCGCGCGCACGATCACACCGATTTCGCGGAACGGGCGTCCCGCGGCCTGTTCCAGAATGCGCCGCGCGATCTCCTCGGCCTCGCGCTCGATCGTCGGCGCGACGAAGTGCGCACGCACCGCCTGGGCGCGGTGCCCCGCGGCGCGCTCCTCTTCGAAGCCGGCCAGAAAGAGCCACGCGCGCATGGCGTCGGTGAGCACCTCGTCGCCCATCGCGAGCGTGACGTCGGCGGTTCGCGCCAGTTCGCGGACCAGGCTCAACTCGGGCTCCGTGAGCACGTGGAAACCGTCCATCCACAGCGCGCGGATGCCGCTGGATGCCGCGTGTTCACACGCACGGGCGATGCGGGCGGCGCGCGTCAGCAGGCCGCGGCGCGCCAGTTCGCGCTCCACCTCGCGATACACTGCCAGGAACGCGGGCGCCAGCGGAGCCTCGGGGCGGGCGGCGGCGAGGCGCTCGCTATCGCATCCGGCGGCGATGAATTCGTCGATCACACGCTTGATGGCCGCGCAGAAGCCGGGCAGCGCCGCCACGCGCGCGAATTCCGGCCGCGCCGCGCGCTTCGCCGCTTCCTCCACCACCAGGTAGAGCACCGTGCCGGGGACCTCCGCCGCATCCGGAGTGAGTTCCCTTACCAGCCCGGAGAGCGTCTGTACCGCGCCGCCGCGCAGCAGGAAACCTTCGCGCGCCAGCAGGTTTCGTGTGTGCCGCGCCAGGGTCGCGGTTGGCACCAGCAGGCGCGCGCCGCGCTCCCCGGCGCGCAATGCCGCGCGAAATTCCTCCAGCACCTGAGACGTTTTGCCCGAACCGGCCGGCCCCGTGATCAACCGCACGGACTCCAGTGTAACTCAGGCGAATACAAGGCGAAGCGGAGCGCGGCGAAGTCCGGCGCGCGCGCCGCGCGTTACGATGGTGGGTCCATGCGCCTTCCCCGTAGCGCCGCGGTCCCGGCACTGGTCCTGGCGGCGATTTTCCTGGCATACCTGGGCTCGCTCTCCGCGGGATTCGCGGGCGACGCGCGCGGACTCGTGCTTGAAGACGCGCGCGTACACGATGCGTCCGCGCAGAACCTGGACAACATCTTCTCGCACACCTATTGGTGGCCCTACGGCGAGAGTGGACTCTACCGCCCGGCGACCACGCTCAGCTACCTGTTCAACTATGCCATCCTGGGCGACGGCAAGGAAGCCGCCGGATATCACTGGACCAACCTGCTGCTGCACCTGCTCAACGCGCTGCTGGTGTATTTCGTCGCGCGACGGTTTGCGCAGTCCGCCGCCGCGGCGTGGATCGCCGCCATCTGGGGGCTGCACCCCGTGCTCACCGAATCCGTCGCGGCCATCGCCGGGCGCCCGGACCTGATCGCCGGCGCGTGCATCCTCGGCGGACTGCTGTTGTATTGGAAGAGCGTCGAAAGCGCCGGCGGCGCGCGGATCGTGTGGCTGTGCGGGCTCGGCCTCACCACCCTCGCCGGCGCGCTTGCGAAGGAGAGCGCCGCGGTGCTTCCCGCCATCGTCCTGCTCTACGAATTCCTGTGGCGGAAGGAGCGGCGCTGGCGCGGTTTCGCCGGCGGCATGATCGCGATGCTCGCCGCGCTGGAAGTGATGTTCTACCTGCGCGGAGCGGCTATGAGCGGGCTGCCGGCGGCGCACTTCCCGTTCTGGGATAACCCGATCGTGGACGCCGGATTTTTTACCGGACGCGGCGCGGCGCTGGCCGTGCTGGCACGCGAATGCGGCCTGCTGGTGTGGCCGGCGAGGCTCTCCAGCGATTATTCCTGGGCGCAGATTCGCCCGGACGCCGTCGCCTGGCTCGGGGTGCCCGCCGCGCTCGCCGCGGCAGCCGCCCTCACGCTGCTGTGGAAGCGCAGCCGCACCGGATTCTTCCTGCTGGCGGCGGCGATCGTGGCGTGGCTGCCTTCGTCGAACCTGCTGTTCCCCATCGGCACCATCATGGCCGAGCGCTTCCTCTATCTGCCGGCGATCGCGTTCGCCGCGGGCCTGGTCTGGCTGGCGATGCGGCTGCCTTCGGCGCGCGCGGCGGCGCTCGCCCTCGCCCTGGTTGCCGCGGCGCTGGGCGCGCGCACCTGGGTTCGCGCCGGCGATTGGTCGAACGATCTCACGCTCGGCGAATCGGCCGTGCGCGCCGCGCCCGACAGCTACAAGTCGCACAAGTTGCTCGCCAACGCGCTGTTCGAAAAGGAAGGCCCCTCGCCGCGCGCGCTCGCGGAAGCCGAGAGGAGCCTCGCCATCCTGGCGCCGCTGCCTCCGCTGGAGAATAACGCCGATACCTGGCGCCGCGCGGCCACATGGTACGAGGCCAAAGGCGACCCGGCATCGCTGGCGCGCGCGCTCGAACTGCTGGAGCGCTGCAAGGCGATCGTCACCGCGCAGGCGGAGGCCGCGCGCACCCGTCCCGGCACCCCCGCGGACGATCCCGCCTTCGCCGCGCCCGCCGATGTCGACCGCATGATCGCCGGCGTCCAACTGCGCCTGGGCAATCGCTCGGCGGCCCTGGACGCAAGCGCCCGCGCGGTCGAGGCCGACCCGTCGAACCCCGATGCGTGGCGCCAGTACTCGGACGCGCTCGGCGTCGCCGGCCGCGTGGACGATGCCGTGGTGGCGGTGATGGAAGGCGTCATGCTCACCACCGACGCCGGCCTGCGGCAGCGCGTCGTCGAACTCTATCAGCGCGGCGCCGGCGGCGGATGCGCACTGCTGCCCGGACAGAACGGCTCCGCCGCGCTCAATCCTGCGTGTCCGGAGGTGCACCGCCACCTGTGCTCCGCCGCGGCGCGCGCGATCGGTCTGCGGCTGCGCGCAGGCCGCACGGACCTGGCGGATCAGTTGCGTGCTTCGGGACTGCGCGATTTCGGTTGCGACGCCGCATCGCTGGAACCGCCCGCGCAATAGATGGATTGGGGTGAGAGGAGGAGGGAGGCAACCGCGGGCCCGACTCCCTGTCGTGGCCCGCGGCTGATGATGCTTACCGGCCGCCGAAGCGGAACACGGGACCTATGCTGAAGCGGAAGTTGCTCTGGTGCTGTTTGATGAAGCTGGTGCGGTACAGTCCGGGTTCGACGCGGATCCCGATCAGTTTGGTGACCGAGACATCCACCGGGACCCCCACCATCATGGCGAACTTGGTGGAGTCGAAGTTGCTGTAGCCCGCCGCAGTCAGCGCCTGGATCTGCGCCGCCGTGGTGTTTGCATCCAGCCGCGCCTGGCCGAACACGCCGCCCAGCAGGATCTTGGCGGCCGCTTCCACTTTCTTCGTGCTCACGAAGCGGAACTGCGGCCCGACCATGTAGCTGTACTCTTTGAAGCTGACCGGAGGCGTGCCGCCCGGACCCGCCATGTTGCCGAACTGCGCCGCGATTTCAAAGCCGGCGCCGAACCACTTGTTGGCATAGCCGGCTGCGCCGCCCATCCAGCCGTTGGCGTTCTCTTTGGGTTGGGTGGCTTCGGGATTGATCTTGGCGTACGAGTACCCGCCGAAGACCTCGGCTCTGTGGTCCTGCGCCGACACGCACGGAACCAGC
>JAFDVU010000146.1 GCA_018268835.1 Acidobacteriota bacterium
CTGCCTGATCCGCTTCCGCCCGATCATGATGACCACCATGGCGGCGCTGCTCGGCGCGGTGCCGATCGCCCTCGGCTACGGCGCCGGCGGCGAGGCGCGCCGTCCGCTGGGCCTCGTCGTGGTCGGCGGCCTGCTCTTCTCGCAGCTCGTCACCCTCTACCTGACGCCGGTCTTCTACACCTACATGGCGGCCATTCAGGAGTGGACGCAGTCCCTGCGCAAAACCAGAAAGCTCCCCGCCGAAGTGCCCACCGCCGGGTAGCGTCGGCCTCCCGGCCGACCTTTGGAACGAGCCGGAATCCCGACCCTCAGTCCTCGATCTCGATCTTCGGACCCTCTTCCGCGGCAACCTCGTCCACCCGCGCGACCATGCTGCGCGCCAGCTCCAGGAACGGCTCGCCATCTCCCGCGCTCTGCACGATCGGCTTACCGCTGTCGCCGCCGATGCGCACGTTCGGATCCAGCGGCAACTCGCCCAGGAAGTGCACCTGCATCTGCTCCGCCGTCCGCTTCCCGCCGCCGTGACTGAACACGTCGATGCGCTCGTTGCAGTGCGGGCAGGACAGGTAGCTCATGTTTTCCACGATCCCCAGAATCGGCACCCGCACCTGCGCGAACATCATCACCGCCTTGCGCGCGTCTTCCAGCGACACGTCGCTCGGCGTCGTGACCACGATCGCGCCCGTGACCGGCGCCGTCTGAATCAGCGAGAGCTGCACGTCGCCCGTGCCCGGAGGCAGGTCGATCAGCAGGTAGTCCAGCTCGCCCCAATCCACCCCGCGCAGAAACTGCTGGATCACGCTGTGCAGCATCGGCCCGCGCCATACCAGCGGCTTGTCGCCCGGGCTCAGGAAGCCCATCGACATCAGCCGCACGCCGTGATGCTCCAGCGGCTGGATGCGTTCGCCGTGTGCCACCGGCGTTTGGTTGATCCCCATCATCAGAGGGACGTTGGGACCGTAGACATCGGCGTCCATGAGTCCCGTGCGGTATCCGAGGGAAGCCAGTCCGACCGCGAGGTTCACGCTCACCGTGGTCTTTCCGACTCCGCCTTTACCGGAGCCGATGGCAATGAGATTCTTCACGCCCGCGATGGGCAGTTTGGGCATTTGGCCGGGCTGATTGGGGGTCATTACTTTCAGTGTACAATGCAGGAGTCCGGGTTCCGCCAGCATCCAGGTGGAACCGGAGGATCGCCTCGCTGCGCGCCCCCGGGCGGGCAGGGCGAGGTATTGCTTTACTTTGGCCCCTCTGGGGTGATAGGCTAAGTCATTCATAATGCGTACAGTTGACTTGATTCAGCGGAAGCGCGACGGCGAAGAGCTCGCGCCGGAAGAGATCGATTACCTCATTCAGGGGTACACGGCGGGCGATATTCCCGACTACCAGATGTCGTCGTTCCTGATGGCCACGTTCTTCTCCGGGATGACTGACCGCGAGGTGAGCCGGCTCACCGAGTGCATGTTGTCCTCCGGTGACCGCGTGGACCTTTCGGGCATCGAAGGCGTCAAGGTCGACAAACACTCCACCGGCGGCGTCGGCGATAAGACCAGCTTCATCGTCGCCCCCCTGGCTGCCGCGGCCGGCGTCGTCGTGCCCATGATGTCCGGACGCGCTCTCGGCCACACCGGCGGCACGCTGGATAAACTCGAGTCCATCCCCGGCTTCCGCACCAACATCACTCCCGACGAGTTCCGCAATCAACTGGCCGAGATCGGCCTGGCGTTCATCGGGCAGAGCGATCAGCTCGCGCCGGCGGACCGCAAGCTCTACGCGCTGCGCGACGTGACCGGCACGGTGGAATCGATTCCCCTGATCTCTTCTTCCATCATGTCCAAGAAGCTCGCCGAAGGCATCGACGCGCTGGTCCTGGACGTCAAGGTGGGCAGCGGCGCGTTCATGAAAAAACAGGTGGACGCGCGCCGCCTCGCGCAGGCCATGGTCGGCATCGGACGCCGCATGGATAAGAAGGTGCAGGCACTGATCACCGACATGAACCAGCCGCTCGGCTATGCCATCGGCAACGCGCTGGAGATCATGGAAGCCTCCCAGACCCTGCAGAACGCCGGTCCCGCGGACCTCACCAAGCTCTCGCTCGAACTCGCCGCGCGCATGATCTTCCTCGGCAAGAAAGCGGCTTCCCTCGATGAGGCCCGCCGCACCGCCGAGAAGCACCTGGTGGACGGCAGTGCCTACCGCAAGTTCAAGCAGGCGGTGCAGGCGCAGGGCGGCAATCCGCAGGCGCTCGATAAGTTCGAACTCCTGCCCAACGCCACCGGGATGCGCGAAATCACCTCGCCGCGCGGCGGTTACGTCGCCGCCATCGACGCCGAAGACATCGGCGTCGCCAGCAACATGATCGGCGCCGGCCGCGATAAGAAAGAGGATGCCATCGACCCCGCGGTGGGCATCATCCTGGAGGTCAAGGCAGGCGAGAAAGTGGATGCCGGCAGCGTGCTCTGCCGCATCTACTACACCAAGGAAGATCGCGTGGACGAGGCGGCCGAGATGGTCGAGGACGCCTTCCGCATCTCGGCACAGAAGCCGGACGAGCGCGAACTCATCCTGGAAGTCGTCGGGTAAATGGGCCGCTTCACCGGGATCCTGGGACTCGCGGCCATCCTTGGCGCGGCCTGGCTGTTTTCGGCGCACAAAAAGGCCATCAAACTTCGCATCATCGCCTGGGGCATGGGCCTGCAGCTCCTCTTCGCGCTGCTGGTCCTGAAGACCGATTTCGGCAGAGTCTTCCAGTGGATCGGCTCGGGCGTCAACGCCATGCTCGAGTACGCCGAGCAGGGCAGCAACTTCCTCTTCGGTCCGCTGGGCGTCAAGAGCGGTCCCTACGGCGTGCTCTTCGCGTTCCAGGTCCTGCCCATCGTCATCTTCATCGCCTCGTTCTTCTCCATCCTCTACTACCTCGGCGTGATGCAGTGGGTGGTGCGCTGGATGGCCGTGGCGATGCAGAAGGTGATGGGGGTCAGCGGCGCCGAATCGCTCAACGTCGCCGCCAGCATCTTCATGGGGCAGACCGAGGCGCCCCTCACCATCAAGCCCTTCATCGCCGGCATGACCGAGAGCGAACTCTTCACCATCATGACCAGCGGGATGGCGCACGTTTCCGGTGCCGTCATGGCGGCCTACGTCAAAGTCGCCGGCGTCTCCATCACCCACCTGCTCACCGCCGTGATCATGACCGCGCCCGCCACCATCATGCTGGCCAAGATCTTCATCCCCGAGACTGAGAAGCCGGCCACCGCCGGCAAGGTCGAAATCAAGGTGGAGAAGACCGCCGTCAATGTGATCGACGCGGCGGCGCAGGGCGCCGGCGACGGACTCCACCTCGCGCTCAACATCGGCGGCATGCTGATCGCCTTCCTCGCCCTGATCGCCATGGCCAACGGCATCCTCGGCTACCTGCACGGACTGCCAATGTTGGGCTGGCTGCCGGCCTCACTTGAAAAGCTGTTCGGCATCGTGTTCGCGCCGGTCGCCTTCCTGCTGGGCGTGCCGTGGAAGGACGCCGCTGCCATCGGCGACCTGCTGGGCACGCGCCTCGTACTCAACGAATTCGTCGCCTTCCTGAAGCTGGGGCCGATGAAGGGCTCGCTCGATCCGCGCTCCTTCACCATCGCCACCTACGCGCTCTGCGGCTTCGCCAACTTCAGCTCCATCGCGATCCAGATCGGCGGCATCGGCGCGCTGGCGCCGAATCGCAAGAGCGATCTCGCTCGCCTGGGACTGCGCGCGGTCGCCGCCGGGTCCATGGCCAACTTCATGAGCGCTTGCATCGCGGGAATGTTGCTGTGATCCAGGAAGCCAAACGGTACATCGAGATCCGCACTCCGCTGCGTCCACGCATCGCGGTGGTGCTGGGCAGCGGCCTGGGCGCGTTCGCCGATGAACTCACCGCAGCCACCCCGATTCCCTACGCCGAGATCCCCGGCTGGCCGCAATCGACCGCCGTGGGCCACGCCGGACGCCTGATCTTCGGCAAACTGGGCGGCTCGCTGGAAGTCGCCGTGATGGCCGGACGCGCGCATCTCTACGAAGGTCATCCCATGTCCGCCGTGACCCACGGCGTCCGCGTCCTGGGCGCCCTCGGCGTGCGCTCGATCGTCTTCACCAACGCCGCCGGCGGCATCAACCTCAACCTCTCCCGTGGCGGACTGGTGCTCATCGGCGACCACATCAACCTGCAAGGCTCGAACCCGCTGGCGGGGCCCAACGACGATTCCCTCGGCCCGCGCTTTCCCGATATGAGCGAGGCCTACTCGCGCGAGTATCGCGACATCGCCAGGCAGGTGGCGTCGGAGCAGGGCATCGCGGTCAGTGAGGGCGTGTACGCCGCCATGCTCGGCCCCAGCTACGAAACCCCCGCCGAGATCCGCTTCCTGCGCGCCATCGGCGCCGACGTCGTGGGCATGTCCACCGTGCCCGAAGTCATCGTGGCCAATTACCTGGGGATCAAGGTGCTCGGCATCTCCTGCGTGACCAATATGGCGGCCGGTATGCTGCCGCAAAAAATCAATCACCAGGAAGTGCTCGAGACCGGCGTCATGGTGCGCGACACCCTGGTACGCTATCTCAAGGCGCTGCTGCCGAGGTTGGTGTGACCGGCGCGCTCGTCCAGGCCGCGCTGGCCGTGCGCGAGAACGCCTTCGCGCCCTACTCGAAGTTCAAAGTCGGCGCCGCCATCGAAGATGCCGCCGGCCGCATCCACACCGGCTGCAACGTGGAAAACGCCACCTACGGGCTCACCATCTGCGCCGAGCGGGTCGCCGTCTTCAAGGCCGTCAGCGAGGGTGTGCGCCAGTTCCTCCGGATCGCCATCGCCGCCGATTCCGATACGCTCACGCCGCCCTGCGGCGCCTGCCGCCAGATCCTCTGGGAGTTCTGCGGGGATATCGAGCTGATCCTGGTCAACCCCCGGGGCATGACCGAAACCTACCGTCTCAAAGACCTCTTCCCGAAGCCCTTCGATGTGTCATTCCTCTAGTGCGAGATCATTGACGCAGAGACGCGACGCGGAGAAGCGCCGTGGATGTCTCCGCGTCTCGGCGTCTCTGCGCCAGTTCTTGCTCTTCTTCCTCCTCTGCGCGCTCGCCGCGCACGCGGCCGCGCCCGCCGACTGGATCTGGAGCGCGCGCTACGTGATCACCATGGACCCGCAGCGCCGCGTGATCGAAAACGGAGCGGTCGCGATCCAGGGCGATCGCATCCTCGCCGTCGGCACGCGCGCCGAGATCGACGCGAAGTATCAGGCGAAGCAGCGGCTCGACCGGCCCGAGGCGATCCTCGCACCCGGCCTGGTCAACACCCACACGCACGCCGCCATGAGCCTCTTCCGCGGCATCGCCGACGACCTGCGCCTGCAGGACTGGCTGGAGAAATACATCTTCCCCGCCGAAGCCAAAAACGTCAGCCCCGATTTCGTCCGCTGGGGCACGCGCCTGGGCGCGCTCGAAATGCTGCTCGGCGGCACCACCACCTTCACCGACATGTACTACTTCGAGGACGTGGTGGCGGAGGTCGCCAGGGAAGCCGGCATGCGCGGCGTGCTCGGCGAAACCATCATCGGCTTCCCCGTGGCGGACAACAAGACGCCCGCCGCCGCGCTGGCCTACACCGAGAAGTACCTGGCGCGTTTCCAGGGCGATCCGCTGGTGGTCCCCGCGGTGGCGCCGCACGCGCTCTACACCAACTCCGACGAAACGCTCCGGGCGGCGCGCGCGCTGGCCAACAAGTATCGCGCGCCGCTGGTCATCCACCTCTCCGAGACCAAGAAGGAGAACGACGACGAACTCGCCAAGCGCGGCACCACCCCCACCAAAACGCTCGACAACCTCGGCGTCTGGAACGGACGCAGCGTGGCCGCGCACGCCGTGTGGGTGGACGAGGCCGATATGGCCATCCTGAAAGCGCGCGGGGTGGGCATCGCGCACTGCCCGTCGAGCAACATGAAACTGGCCAGCGGCATCGCGCCCGTGACCCGCATGCTGGCGCTCGACCTGCCCGTCGGGCTCGGCCCCGATGGCCCCGCGGGCAGCAACAACGACTTCAACATGTTCGAGGAGATGGACCTCGCCGCCAAGCTGCAAAAGGTCGCCACGCTGAATCCCCAGGCGCTGCCCGCGACCCAGGCCCTCGAAATGGCCACCATCCGCGGCGCCCGCGCCCTCGGCATGGAGAAGGAAATCGGCTCACTCGAACCCGGCAAGAAGGCCGACCTGATCACGGTGCGGATCGATCGCCCCAACGCCCAACCGCTCTACGATGCCGTCTCCCAGATGGTCTACGCGCTCAAGGCCGGCGACGTCCGCGACGTCATGGTCAACGGCCGTCCCGTGGTCCGCGACGAGCGCTGCCTCACCCTGAACGAAGCCCAGGTCCTGGCCAAGGCAGCGGAATATCGCGCCAAGGTGAGCGCGTCGCTCAAGTAGTGTCGGCCTCCCGGCCGACCTTTGGATCGGACCGGAATCCGCCGTCGCGCCAGCGCCGCCTCACCCCGCGTCCGCCGCGATACGAAACCCGTAATCCGCGTACCGATACTCCGGCGGGATGCTGCTCCGCGCCGCGCAGCGCGACACCTTGATGTGATGCCGCCACGCTCCGCCGCGCGATGCCCGGCGCGCCCCGTGCTCCGGGCCGCGCGGGTTCTCCGCCGGCGAGACGGCGTAGTAGCCCGCGTCGTACCAGTCCGCGCACCACTCGTGCACGTTGCTGCACATATCGAACAGGCCGTAAGCGTTGGCCTCGCCCTGCGCCACCGGTTCGGGACCGTGCTGCCAGCGCTCCGGCGGGAACGCGGGCAGGTCGTTGCCCCACGGATACGACCGCTGCTCGTGCCCGCCGCGCGCGGCGAATTCCCATTCCGCCTCGGTGGGCAATCGCACCGGCAGCTTCCACTGCCCCGCCAGCCAGTGGCAGAAGGCCAGCGCGTCGAACCAGTTCACGCCCGTCACCGGATGCTCCGCTCCGCCGTGGCGGGCGTGGTGCTCGCGCGCCGTGGCCTTGCAGAAGGCGTCCCACGCCGCGTTGGTGACGGTGGTACGCGCCAGGCGGAACGGCGCCAGCGTCACCCGGTGAACCGGGCGTTCATCGTCGCGGCCGTCTTCCTGACCCATGAGGAACTCGCCGCCGGGTATTGGAACGAGATCGTTTGGGCTCATCTTCGAATAAGGAAAACTGCAACTTGCGCTCGTTGGCGTCGATGCGGTCCAGAATCACCCGCACCTTGTCTCCGATGGCGAACTCGCGCCGGGTTCGCTTGCCAACCACCTTGCGAACGTTCTCCTGGTAAGTGTACTCGTCGCCGGGCAAGGTGTCGATAGGGATCAATCCCTCCACGAAAAGATCCGTCATCTCGACGAACAGCCCGTACTTCGCCGTGGAGATCACCAGCGCGTCGAAATCCTCGCCGACGCGCCCCGCCATGAACTTCACCTTTTTCCACTCCACCAGTTCGCGTTCGGCATCCGCCGCGCGGCGCTCCGATTGCGAACACTCCTCGGCGACCGGCGCGAGTTCCGCCTCCTCGGGCGTCGCCGCTCCGGCCAGCACCGCGCGCAGCAACCGGTGCACGATCAGGTCCGGATACCGCCGGATGGGCGACGTGAAGTGCGTGTAGGTATCGGCCGCCAGCGCGAAGTGGCCCACGTTCTCCGTGCTGTAGCGAGCTTGCCGCAGAGACCGCAGCATCAGGTAGCTGAGGATGCGCTCCTCGGCCTTGCCTTCGATCTTCGCCACCAGCCGCTGGTAGTGACGCGGCGTGATGCGCAGGTCGTTGTCCGGCAGTTCGATTTCGCGGTGCCGCTTGCTGCCGTCGCGGTGCCGGTCGGTCATCCCGAAGCGCTTCACCGGAATCGCGCCGATGCCGAGCGAGACGCCGAAGTGCGCCGCCACCTCCTCGAACTCGGCCACGCGCCGCGGATCCGGCTTCTCGTGAATCCGATAGACCGCCGCGATCCCGGCGTTCTCCAAATGCGACGCCACCGCTTCGTTGGCCGCCAGCATGAACTCCTCGATCAGCCGGTGCGCGATGTTGCGCGGCGCGCGCTTCACCCCGACCATCTCGCCGAACTCGTCGAACTCGATCAGCGGCTCCGGCAGGTCGAAATCGATCGACCCGCGGCGCACGCGCTTCTTGTTCAGCACCAGCGCCAGTTCCTGCATCAGCTCGAAGCGGCCGATCAGCGGACGGTAGCGGTCGCGCAACCCGGCGTCGCCTTCCAGCAGCCGGTGGACGTTGGTGTAGGTCATGCGCTCCACGCTGCGCATCACCCCGGCGGTGAACTCCTGCGCGACGATCTCGCCCGCGTGGTCGATCTCCATCAGCGCAGAGAGAACCAGGCGGTCCACCCGCGGGTTCAGCGAGCACAGGCCGGTCGAAAGCTCGTAGGGCAGCATCGGCACCGCCCGGTCCGGGAAGTAGACGCTGGTGCCGCGCATGCGGGCTTCGCGATCGATCGGCGTCAGCGGGCGCACGTAGTGGCTCACGTCGGCGATGTGCACGTGCAGCGCGTAGTTGCCGTTGGCCAGCCGGTCCACCCACACCGCATCGTCGAAATCGCGCGCCGTCTCGCCGTCGATCGTGACCGTGTCCATGCCGCGGAAATCGCGCCGCCCGGCGAGGTCCGCCGCGGCGATCGCGCCGGGGATCGCCTCCGCCTGCTCCAGCACTTCCGGCGGAAACTGGTGCGGCAGGTGATGCTTGCGGATCACGATCTCGACATCGACTCCGAAATCGTCCGGGTGGCCCAGGATCTCGACCACGCGTCCCACCGGCGCCGAGCCGCCCTCGCCGTAGTCCAGCAGTTCCACGTTGACCACCATGCCGGGCAGGTCTTCGATCGACGCCACCTTGGGAGCCTCCACGCCGATGCGATCCACGTTCGGCCCCGCCGGCGGCAGTTCCATCCCCTCGGGGATCTCGATCCACTGCTGCAGCCGGTCGTCGTGCGGCACCACGCAGGCGCCCCGCCGCGTGATGCGGAATTCCCCGACTACCGTGGCGTTGGCGCGCTTGAGGATCTTGACGATCTCCCCATCGGCGCGTCCGTCCGGTTCGATGCGGCCGATCCGGACCACGACCCGATCGCCGTGCATGGCCTTCTGCGCCGATTCCGGCGGCAGGAAAACGTCTCCGGCGATTCCAGGAATCGGACGTTCGGAGATTAAAAACCCGTAACCGTCGCGGTGCAGGCTGAGGCGTCCCACGGCGAATTCGCGGCTGCGCTCCGTGACCACGTAGGAGCCGTTGCGCAACTCGATCAGTTCGCCGCGCGCCGCCAGCCGGACCAGCGCGTTCTCCAGCGCCGCGCGGCTATCGCCTTTGGTTCCAAGCTCCCGGACAAGTTGCTTGAAGTTAGCGCGGGAGTGGGGCAGGCGAGCGATATGTTCCACCAGCGCGCGATCGGTCATAAATCGATTTTAATGGCAACGCCCTCCGGAACCTATGCGTCATTTATAGCGCTGGAAGTTGCGGCGAAGGCCGGAATGCCTACGGGCGTCCGTCCCGCCCAAACGTTGAGGAGAGCGGGCAGGTTGGGGAAGCCGCCCGTATGTGTGTTCGTTACGGGAGATTCCCATGTTCCGGTTGTTGCTGCTGCTGGCGCCCGCCGCACTGTTTGCGGGGCAGGCGCGATTTGCCCGCCTGGGTGACATGGATGGCAAGGTCGAGGTGCAGTTGCGCGCCGCCGACCCCTGGTCCCCCGCCGAGCGGAACCTGACTTTGACCGAAGACGCCTGGCTGCGCACCGCCGCGGCGTCCCGCCTGGAGATCGAACTCGACGAGGGTAGCGCGCTCAGACTCGGCGCGGACGCGCTCGTGGAGTTGTCCGATTACACCCGCCTCTCCACCGGGCAGCGCATCACCCTGCTCTCGCTGGATCACGGGGTGGCTTATTTCACCGGCGAACCCAAGGGCAATGACGCGCTCTCGCTCGCCGTTCCCGGCGCGCAGATCACGCTCTACCGCGGCGCCCGCGTGCGCCTGCAGGCGGACGATACCGCCAGCCGCGTCAGTGTCATCGAAGGCACCGTGCGGCTGTCCTGTCCCGCCGCGGAACTGGACGTCCCCGAAGGGCAGAGCGTGCGCCTGGAGCCGGCCAATCCGGCGCGCTTCTCGCTCGACCGCGAAATCCCGGCCATGGAACTGGATCGCTGGAGCGAAGAGCGCGACAAGGTCCTGGCCGCGCCGGTGTCGGGCGCGCACGTGACGCTGCCCTATGGCCTGGCCGACCTGGACGGCGCCGGCGAGTGGGTCTCCACCGACATCGGCGCCGTCTGGAAGCCCAAGGTCGCCGAAGGGTGGGCGCCCTTCCAGAAGGGCCGCTGGCGCTGGTACGACGCGCTTGGCTACACCTGGGTGAGCGACGATTCCTGGGGCTGGCTGCCCTATCACTACGGCCGCTGGACGCGCAAGAACGACATGGGCTGGGTGTGGGTGCCGCCGTCGCGGCCGGTCTTTAAGCCCGGCGACGTGTACTGGCTCTACGGCCGGCAGATCGCCGGTTGGGGACCGCTGGCGCCGGGCGAACAGTGGACGCCGCCCTCCGCGCCGCAACAGTTCTTCGCGGTCAACACCACGTGGGCCGCGTTCGCGCCCGAAGCGCGCGTGATCGATCCGGCCGGCGGCGCCGTGCCGAAGCAACCGCCCCCGGTCGCCGTGCTGGTGGCCGCTCTGCCTTCGCCCGCGATGCTCCCGGCGCGCCTGGATGCCGTGCGTCCGGCGCTGCGCGTGGGCGCGACCCGGCCGGTCGCGCCGGTAGTACCCGGCGTCGCCTACGATGCCGATGCCGATACGGCCGCGCCGCCTCCGGCTCCGCCCACGGTCCCGCCGCCGGTCGCTCCCGACCCCGTTCTGCAGGCGCCACCGATGGATCCACTCCCGCCCGGTGCCGGCGTGCCGCCCCCGCCCATCATGTACCCCGTGCCGGTCTACACCGGTGTGGTGGTCATCAACCCCCCGGAACACCCCGACTACGCGCGCCGCAATCCGAATCGCGGCAGCGGAGGCGGGCAGCCCGCCGTCACGCCGCCCGCGCCTCTGCCGGCACGCACGAATCCGTCCGGCGGCGGCGGGCAGAAGCCGCCTGACGTGAATCGTCCGGCGCAGCCCGGAAAGATCCCGGTGCCCCAGATCACGCCCACCGTGCCTTCGCGCCAGGTGGATCCGCCGCGGGTGGGGATCCCCGCGCCGCGGCCCACGGATCGTCCCCGCATCGAAGCCCCGCCGCCGCGCATCGAAGCGCCCCGGCCGCAGCCGCGCGAAGCGTCGCCGCCAGCGCGTTCGCAGAGCCGCGAGGAATCCAAACCCTCGACACCCTCGAAGCCGGACCAGCCCGACAAGACTTCGCGCAAGCAGTAGCCGCGCGTCGCGCCGCGCCGCGGCATTGTACCGTCGGCCTCCGGCCGACCTTTGGATCGAACCGGAACCTACGCCGGCACGCCCGAAGCGCTCGGGTTTTTCGACCCTGCGTTCGCTCGCCGCACGTAGCGCAGTCCTCCCGGCCTGCCTTCGCGCCCAAAACATTCCTGCCGCATCTTGCGAATTGACATCGCCTCTCCACGGGTTATCATTTGATTTACTCCCCCGATCGAAACCGAAGGCAATCGTGACCTCTTCTCAGAATCCCGTCATCCTGGAAACCGATCTCAGCGGCACCGCGCGGCACGCGCGCGGCAAGGTGCGCGACGTTTACAGTTTGGGCGACCGCCTGCTGATCGTCGCCACCGACCGTATCTCGGCGTTCGACTACATCCTGGCCACCGGCATCCCCGACAAGGGCCGCGTCCTCACGCAGCTTTCCATCTTCTGGTTCGATTTCCTGCGCGACGTGACCCCGACCCACTTCCTCACCGCGGACCTGGCCGAATACCCCGCGGAACTGCGTCCGTTCGCCGATCAGCTCACCGGCCGCTCCATGCTGGTGAAGCGCGCGAACATGATCGAAATCGAGTGCGTGGCGCGCGGCTACATCTCCGGCTCCGGCTGGAAGGAGTACAAGCAGCAGGGCACGGTGTGTGGCATCAAGCTGCCCGCCGGCCTCAAGGAGAGCGACAAGCTACCCGAGCCGATCTTCACTCCGGCCACCAAGGCGCAGACCGGGCACGACGAAAACGTCAGCTTCGATCACGTCGCCGGCCTCATCGGCAAGGACCTCGCCACGCGCCTGCGCGACCTCACGCTGGAGATCTACACGCGGGCGGCGCGCTACGCCGAGACCCGCGGCATCATCATCGCCGACACCAAGTTCGAATTCGGCTTCGTGGGCGAAGACCTCGTGCTGGGCGACGAAGTGCTCACGCCCGATTCCTCGCGCTTCTGGCCTGCCGAGACCTACCGTCCGGGCGGCGCGCAGTTCAGCTACGATAAGCAGTTCGTGCGCGACTACCTGGAATCGATCCACTGGAACAAGCAGCCGCCGGCGCCCGCTCTGCCCGCCGAGGTCGCCGCCAAGACGGGGGAAAAGTACCGCCAGGCGTATGAGGTCCTGACCGGCCGCGCACTATGAACTGGCTCGACGCATTATTGGGCGTCGCACTGCTGGTCAGCTTGGTGAGCGGGTTTCGCCGCGGATTCTCCCAGCAGGTGATTGGCCTGGTTTCCGGCATTGTCGCGCTTCTGCTCGGCATCTGGTTCTACGGCACGGTGGGCGCCATGCTGCCCATCGAGTCGCCCGTGCTGGCCAAGGCGGCCGGTTTTATTCTGGTCTTCACCAGCGTGATTCTGCTGGGCGAATTCGTCGGTTTTATCGTCAGGAAGTTTCTGCGGGTGACCGGACTGTCGTTCTTCGATCACCTGCTGGGCGCTGGTTTCGGCGTGCTGCGATGGGCCCTGCTGGCGATCGCGGTAGTGATGGGCGCGATGGCCTTTTCGCGCGGCGACCAGCCGCCCGAAGCGATCGTGGAATCGCGGCTGGCTCCTTATGCCGCGGAAATGGCGCGCGGCGTGGCCGCCCTGGCGCCCCACGATTTGAAGGAATCGTTTCATAAAACGTACGACCAGGTGAAGTCGAAATGGGCAGCCGCCCTGGACCAGGGGCTCCGCGGCCTGCCCGACGGAGGAAAGAAGAAATGAAGGACCGCTTCGACGGGGTAGTGCAACAGTTACTGGATGCCGGCATCTTCCTGGATCAGGCCATTGAAGTTCTCGAAAAGGGCATGATCCAGGGCGCACTGGAGCGCAGCAAGCACAACCAGTGCGCGGCGTCGCGGCTGCTCGGCATCCACCGCAATACGCTACAGCGGAAAATGGTGGAATACGAAGTCGCCATGCCCCGCGGGCGCGCCCGCCGCAAGCCCGCCGCGCGCGCCGGGCAACCCCCCAAAAGAAAGGCCGCCATCGCCTGATGGACCTGTTGATCTTCGATCTCGACGGCACCCTCATCGATTCCAAACTGGACCTCGCCCACGCGGTCAACGCGACGCGCGCCCACATGGGCATGCCGGCGCTGGACCACGAGCGCGTCTACTCCTACGTGGGCAACGGCGCTCCGGTTCTGATCCGCCGTGCGCTCGGTGAGCAGGCGAGCGAGCAGCAGGTGGAGGAGGCGCTGGAGTTCTTCCTCGAGTACTACCGTGAGCACTACCTGGATTACACCGTGCTGTATCCCGGGGTTCGCGAATCGCTCGACCGCTTCCGCGACGCCGGCAGAAAGATGGCGGTACTCACCAACAAGCCGGTGCGCATCAGCAAGGCCATCCTCGACGGGCTCGGCGTGAGCGGGCATTTTTTCCAGGTCTACGGGGGCAACAGCTTCGACTTCAAGAAGCCGCACCCCATCGGCGTGGAGGCGCTGATGCGCGAGAGCGGCATCGGCAAAGAGCGCGCGCTCATGATCGGCGATTCGAGCGTGGATATCCAGACCGCGCGCAACGCCGGCATCGCCAGCGCCGGCATGACCTACGGGTTCCAGCCGGAGACCCTGGCCGATCCCGCGCCCGACCGCCTCTTCGACTCCATGCCCGACCTCGCCGGCTGGTTACTTGGCGGTTAGCGCCGCGCGCGTGGAGCGCAGCGTGTTCTCCAGGCTCTCCTTAGGCAGGTTGCGGATGATCGGCTCGATCAGCCAGCCCAGCCCGGTAGGCACGTCGCGCGTGAGCGAGATGGCCTGGCACTCCACCCATGTGCCTCCGTCGCGCTCCTCGAATCGCCAGTAGGTGTTCAGCCTCCACAGGAATCCGTGGCCTTCCCCCGGGCCCATCTCGCGTTCGTTTTTCTTGCCGGGATTATCCACCTCGACGATGCGCGTGGAGCGGGAGACGCTGCGCCAGCGCATGGGATCAAGTTCGGTGTAGTCCACGTCGTGCTCCGTGTTGAGTTGTACCGTGATCACCTTCTTCTTCAGCAGCCGCAGGTAAATGTGAAAGTGATTGCCCTCGCGGGAGAGGACGCGTGAATCGATCACCTCGGGCTTGTAGATGTCCTTGTGGCGGCTGTAATCCTGCACCAGCGCGAGCGTCTGCCGCACGGTGGCGCCGGGGATGAAGACGCTGCCCACCCAATCGTGAATCAGGCAATCGCCTTTCACGCCCACGTCCGGTTTGCCGGTGAAGGGCTGTACCAGGATCTCGCCGGCGCGGACGCGCTGCGCGCGCCCCGGCGCCTCGTCGGCCCAGAGAAACACCTTGGCGGAATCGAGACGCTGCTCGGTCCGGCGGATGTACTGATGGAAGGCGTCCACCGCGGCGGGTTTGAGGTCCGCCGCCTGGGCGGCAAGCACCCACAGGGCGGCGATGGCGATCCAGCGCATACCTCATCATCGCCTATCGCCCGGGCGCTGCTAAGATCGGGAGCATGGACCTCAGTTACCCGATCGGCAAATTCGATTTCAAGCAGACCGTGGATCCCGCGTCGATTCCTTCGCTCATCGCGGAGATCGAGGCGCTGCCCGCGCAGTTGCGCGCGGCGTCCGGCGGGCTCAACGAGGAGCAACTCGATACGCCGTACCGTCCCGGGGGATGGACCGTGCGGCAGACCGTGCATCACGTGGCTGACAGCCACATGAACAGCTACATCCGCCTGCGCCTGGCGCTCACCGAAAACGAACCCACCATCAAGCCCTATAATCAGCCGGCCTGGGGCGAACTCGCCGACGCGCGCACGGCCCCCGTGGATCTGTCGCTCGACTTGCTGGCCGCCATGCACACCCGCTGGGCGCTGCTGCTCAGGAGCATGGCGCCGGCGGACTTCGCCCGCTGCTTCCGGCATCCGGAAATGGGGCTGTTGCGGCTGGATACCAATCTCGCGCTCTACGCCTGGCACGGCCGGCACCACACCGCGCACATCGCCAATCTGCGGCAGCGCATGGGGTGGTGAACGGCGCCAGCGATTACAATAGCGTTTCCCTATGGCGAAGAAGATCGTTACGTTCGGTGAGATCATGCTCCGGCTCGCGCCGCCGGGACTGGAGCGCTTTTTGCAGACCCCGCAGTTCGTGGCCACGTTCGGCGGCGGCGAAGCCAACGTCGCGGTGTCGGTGGCGAACTTCGGGCTCGACGCGGTGTACGTCACCGTGCTGCCGGAAAATCCCATCGCCGATGCCGCCGTGGCCGAGTTGCGCCGCTTCGGCGTGGACACCTCGCGCATCGTGCGCGGCAAGGGACGCCTGGGCATTTACTACCTGGAAGGCGGCGCCAACCAGCGCGCCTCCAAGGTGGTCTACGACCGCGCCGGCAGCGCCATCGCGCTGGCCAAACCGGGCGACATCGATTGGGACGCCACGTTCGCCGGCGCCGGCTGGTTCCACGTCACCGGCATCACGCCGGCCATCAGCGCCACGGCCGCCGCGCTCTCGCTCGAAGCGGTGCGCAAGGCCCGCGAACTCGGCCTCACCGTCTCCTGCGACCTGAACTATCGCAAGAACCTGTGGAAGTACGGCAAGACCGCGGCCGAAGTGATGAGCGAACTGGTCCGCTACGTGGACATCGCGATTGCCAACGAAGAGGACGTGCAGATGGCGCTGGGCATCCAGGCCGATGTGGACGTGCACGCCGGCAAACTCGACCGCGACGTGTACCAGAATCTGACCGAGAAGGTGCTGGACGCGTATCCGGACATGCAGGCGATCGCGGTGACCCTGCGCGAATCGCACAGCGCCTCGCACAACGGCTGGGCGGCGTGCCTGAACGACCGCAAGGAATTCCTGGTGAGCCGCTCCTACGACATCACCCACATCGTGGACCGTGTGGGCGGCGGCGACAGTTTCGCCGGCGGCCTGATCTACGGTCTGCTTTCACTGCCCACGCATGCCGCGGCGCTCGAATTCGCGGTGGCCGCAAGCTGCCTGAAACACTCCGTTCCGGGCGATTTCAACCGCTTCACGGTGGACGAAGTGAACGCGCTCGTCAAGGGCGGCGGCAGCGGACGCGTGCAACGCTAGAGCCGCGCTCCGTGGACCAGGTTGGTTCAAAATTTTGACTTAAGTCGTTGAAAGTTAGTCGAATTTTGAACCAACTTGGTCCACCGCCAGGCTCGCTTGTGGCATGATGGCGAGTCATGCACTCGAGCCGCGACCTGCCGCGCAGACTGGGGCTTACGGACTCGGCCGCGATCGTGGCCGGCACCACCATCGGAGCCGGCATCTTCCTGGTGCCGAACCTGGTGGCGCGCAGCCTGCCCTCGGCCGGCTGGATGATCGCCGTGTGGATCTTCACCGGCGTGCTCTCCTGCCTGGGCGCGCTGGCCTACGCCGAACTGGGCGCGATGCTGCCGGCCACGGGCGGGCCGTACGTCTTCCTGCGCGAGGCCTTCGGGACGCTGCCCGCGTTTCTCTCCGGCTGGACGTACTTCTTCGTGGTGATGTCGGCTTCGGCGGCGTGGCTGGCGATCAACTTCGCCACCTATCTCGGACAATTCGTCGCGCTCGGAAGCTTCGGCCGCGAGGCGGTGGCGGTGGCGCTGATCGCGCTTGTGACCGCTGTGAATTATCGCGGAGTGAAGTTGGGCGCGGCGGTGCAGAAACTCTTCACGCTGGCGAAACTGGCCGGCCTGGCGGTGCTGGTGGGGGCGGCCTTCTTCGCCTTTGCCGGCGATCCGGCGCCCGTCGCCGCACCCGCGCCGCCGGTGACGTTCGCCGGATTCGGCGTGGCCATGATCGCCTGCCTCACCGCGTATGACGGCTGGATCTCGCTCAGCGCCGTGGCCGGCGAAGTGAAACGTCCGGAGCGCAACCTGCCGCTGGGCGTGCTGCTCGGCGTCGGGACCGTGATTGCGATCTACGTGATTGTGAACCTGGCCTACCTGCGGGTGCTGGGTCCGGCCGGGATCGCCGGAGCGGAGCGCGTCGGCGCGTCGGCCGCGGCGCGCGTGCTCGGTCCGCTGGGCGCCGGGTTTATCTCGCTGGTGGCGCTGATTTCGATCGTCGGCAGCGCCAACGGCTGGATGCTGGCCGGGCCGCGCCTCTTCTTCGCGCAGGCGCGCGACGGCCTCTTCTTCCGCGCGCTGGCCGAGGTGCACCCGCGGTTTCAGACGCCGCACGTGGCGATCCTGGTGCTGGGCGCGTGGTCGGCGCTGCTGGCCGTGACCGGCACCTACGAAACGCTGGCGGCTTACGCCATGTACGCCACCTGGGTGTTCTACCTGCTCACCGTGCTGGGACTGGCGGCGCTGCGGCGGCGGCAGCCCGAGCGCCCGCGCCCGTACCGCTTGACCGGGTATCCACTCTCCCTGGCCGCCTTCGCGCTGGTAGCTCTGGGGTTCGTCGTCAATACTTTCGTTGCCACGCCGGGGCCGGCCATCGCCGGCACTCTGTTCATGTTGGCTGGGGTGCCGGTATACTGTTTTTGGAAGCTCCGGGAATGAGCACGACGACGACACAGACGATGGAACTTGAGTACGCACCGCGTCCCGGTTACGCCGCCGAAGTCGATCCCTCGATTGCCTCATCCAAGGGCAAGCGGATCGGCATTCTGGTGGTCACGTACAATGCCACCTCGACGCTGATCTCCGTGCTCAAACGCATCCCGCCGGTGGTCTGGGCCAACGTGGAGGAAGTGGCGGTGTTCGACGATGCCAGCCCGGACTCCACGTTCGAATTGGCCATCGGGCTGAAGGCAGTGTGGAAGCTGCCCAAACTGCATGTCATCCGGCACGAGAAGAATCTGGGGTACGGCGGCAACCAGAAGGCCGGCTACCGCTACTTTATCGACAAGGGCTTCGATATCGTCATCCTGCTGCACGGCGATGGACAGTACGCGCCGGAGATCCTGGCGCGCATGTATCACCCGATCGTGGAAGGCCGGGCGGACGCGGTCTTCGGCTCGCGCATGATGCGCGATTACGGCGGTCCGCTGAAGGGCGGGATGCCGCTGTACAAGTACGTGGGCAATCGCATTCTCACCACGCTGGAGAATCGCGCGCTGGGGCTGCGCCTGACCGAGTTCCACAGCGGGTATCGCGCTTACAACCTGCATGCCCTGGCGCGCATGGATTTCTCGCGCATGACGGACGATTTTCACTTCGATACCGAGATCATCATCAAGCTCCAGCACCAGCGAATGACGATCCTCGAAGTGCCCATCCCGACCTACTACGGGACGGAGTTGTGCCGCGTGGACGGTATGCGCTACGCCAAGGACGTGGTGCGCGCAGTGTGGCGCTACAAGCAGACAGTGCGCAGCGTGACGCGGGCGCCGGAATTCGCCGAATACTTCGTTCACTACCCGATCAAGCACTCGCGCCGCTCCAGCCACGATTATGCGTTGCGCCTGGTGGGACGCGGTCACCGTGTGCTGGACATCGGCTGCGGCGAAGGGTTCTTCGCGGCCGAAGTGGCGCGCAACGAAAACCGGGTCTCCGGCGTGGACGCGCTGCCGCTGCCGGAGCGCAACGAGGTTCTGGAACAGTACGTCCAGCGGGATCTGAACGCGCCCGAAGGGCTCGCGGATGCGTTCGGCCGCGGGAGGTTCGACCGCGTACTGCTGCTGGACGTGCTCGAGCACATGGCGCAGCCCGAACGCCTGCTGGCGGAAGCACGCGCGGCCACGGCCCAGGGCGGCGAGATCGTGATTTCGGTGCCTAACGTGGCCAACATCACGGTGAGGCTCAAGCTCCTGTGCGGCCGCTTCGATTACGAGGAGCGCGGCATCCTGGACCGCACGCACCTGCGCTTCTTCACACGCCGCACGGCGCGGCGGTTTCTCGAGGAAAACGGCTGCGAGGTGCTGGAGACGCGCGCCACGGTGATGCCGCTGGAACTGGTGTTCGGGCTGTCGCCGGAGAATTCCCTGATGCGCGCCATCAACGCCGTCTGCGCCCTGTTCACCGCGGCGATGCCGCGCCTGTTCGGTTACCAGTGGGTGTTCGTGGCGAGGCCGCGCGCGTGAACCTCCGGCTGGCCGCGCCGGCAATCCTGCTCGCCAGCCTGCTGCTGCTTCCGTTCCTCGATAAGCCGTTCACCATCGACGATCCGCTGTACCTGCGCGCCGGGGCACACGCGCTGACGGATCCCGCGCATCCGGGCGATTTCGAGCAGGTCTGGAACGCGGGCGACCGTCTGAAACTCTCGCAGTACTGGCTGGGCGCCACGCTGCCGGCCTACCTGCTGGCGCCGGTGGCGGCGCTGGGTTCGAAGGAGTGGGTGGCGCACCTTTACCAGTGGATGTTCCTGTGCTGGTTCCTGATCTCTTGCGTGGCGGTGGCGCGCCGGCTGGGTTGCGACGCGCAACAGGCCAACCTGGCCGGGGTGCTGGCGGGATCCAATCCGGTGGCCCTGGCGATGGCGTCCACCTGCATGCCGGACGTGATGGCGGTGGCTTTCGGCACCGCCGGGATGGAGCGGGTGCTGGCCTTCCGGGAGGAGCGCCGCGTGTGGGCCGGCGCGGCGGCGGCGCTGCTGCTGGCCGCGGCGGTGCTCTGCCGGGCGAGCACGGTGCTGCTGCTGGGGACAGCGGTGCTGCTGCTGCTGCCCGCTTCGTGGAAGAAGCCGGCCGGGTCGCTGTGGCCCGTGGCGGCGGCCTTCACGCTGGCCGCCGGAGGCACGCTGCTCACTCGCGGGGCAACCGGCGCGGGCAGTGTCGGCGCGGCGCTTCAGACGCTGACCGGACTGCGCAACGTGCCGCGCAACGCGGTCTCCTTCCTCGCCTTCGAAGCGCTCACCGGCCCGATCCTGCTCTACTGGATCTTAGTACGCGGGCGCCGCGCCCTGGCCGCGGTGGCGGCGGTGACGGCGGGCGGCATCGCGCTCTCGCTGCTGCCCTTCGAAAACATGCGGCAGTACGCCGTGCCCGCCGCGCTGGGGTTGTGCTTCCTGGCGGCG
>JAFDVU010000147.1 GCA_018268835.1 Acidobacteriota bacterium
CCTATTCCATCGAGTACCGGATGCGCCATCGCGACGGGTCGTGGCGGTGGGTACTTGCACGAGGACAGGCGGTCTGGGACGAAAAAGGTCAGCCGCTTCGCCACGTAGGTTCGCACTCCGATATCACCGAGCGGAAGCAGGCCGAGGAGGCCCTGCGGCGCAGCGAGCAACGCTTCGACGCTTTCATGACACACAGTCCGGTCGCAGCGAGCATCAAAGACGCTTCCGGCCGCACACTATGGGTGAACGATACGTATGCCTGGCTGCTGCGCACCGGTCGCGACCAGTGCATCGGTATGACCGATTTCGACCTGTGGCCGGCCGACATCGCGCGCGAGCTACGCGGTCATGACGCCGAAGTTCTCGAGACAGGGCAGCCGCTGGATTGGGTTGCCACTCTCCGCCATGAGGATGAAAGCGAAACTCGCGTGCTTGCCCTGGAGTTCCCGTACGCGGGGGACGAAGGCAGGCAATTCCTGGGCACGGTGCTCGTGGATATCACCGAGCGGGAGCGGACGGAACTGGCCCTCAGCGAGGCCGAAACCCGTTACCGGGACCTGGTGGAACAATCCAGCGAAGTGATTTACGAGACCGATATCGGCGGCGCGCTCACGTTCTACAACCAGACCGGACTTCGGCGGCTGGGATACTCGGCGGAGGAGTTGGTGGGGAAGCACTACCTGGAACTTGTGCATCCCGAACATCGCCGGCGAACCAGGCGGCGCTATGAACTTCAGTTCGCGCGGCAGACACCGCAAACCTACTACGAAGTCCTGGTTCTCACCCGGAGCGGCGAGGAGGTCTGGCTAGGGCAGAACGCGCAACTGTTGGAGCACGACGGAAAACGCTGCGGTTTTCGTGTTGTCGCCCGGGATGTGACCGATCGCAAGCGCACCGAGGAGATTCTCAAGCGGGCCAAGGAAGCCGCCGAACTGGCAGCGCGGGCTAAGAGCGAATTCCTGGCCACTATGAGCCACGAGATCCGGACGCCGCTGAATGGCATCATCGGGATGACGTCGCTGCTTGGGGACACGGAATTGGACGCGTACCAACAGGACTGCGTGGAAACGATCCGGGCGTCGGGCAACGCGCTGCTCGGAATCATCAACGACATCCTGGATTTCTCCAAGATCGAAGCCGGACGCCTGGATCTCGATAACATCGAATTCGATCTAGAAGCCAACGTGGAGGAGACGATCGACTTGGTGGCCGATGCCGCACAGCGCAAGGACCTGGAATTGCTTCTGGTGATTGACGACGCGCTGCCGGCTACGGTAGTGGGCGACCCGGGCCGTCTGCGGCAGATCATGCTCAACCTGATGTCCAACGCGATCAAGTTCACCGAGAAGGGCGCTATCACCGTACGGATGTCGATGGAGGCTGGGGACGCCAGTCGAATTGGGCTGCGCTGTACGGTAACCGACACCGGCATCGGCATCGCGCTCGAGCAACAGTTGCGCATATTCCAGAGCTTCACGCAGGCGGATTCCTCAACCACCCGCAAGTATGGCGGAACCGGTCTGGGGCTGGCCATCTCCATGCGCCTGGCGCAGTTGATGGGCGGAACCATGGGCGTGGAGAGTACTCCTGGCGATGGAAGTACATTCTGGTTTACGGTTCAACTCCAGGCCGGGTCCAAGGCGAGCACAGCACGGCAACCGCTCGCGGACCTCACCGGGAAAACGGCGCTGGTAGTGGATGACAACGCGACGAATCTAATCATCGCGCGCCGATACCTCGAATCGGCTGGGATGCAGGTGGCGCAAGCCGCCAGCGGCCTTACGGCACTTACGCTGATGAAGGAGGCGGTCCAACTCCAACGACCGTATGCGGTGGCTGTCCTGGACATGCAGATGCCCGAAATGGACGGCCTCCAACTGGCCCGGAGCATCCGGGATGTGGAGAGCGGCAGCGACCTTCCGGTCATCTTCCTTGCCTCAAGCCGCGATCGCGAAACAGCCGACGCCGCCGAGACACTGGGTGCCGCGGGTTTCCTGCTTAAGCCCGTGAGGCGGATCCAGTTAATCGCGGCGGTATCGCGCGCCCTCGGGTCCGTACCGGAGCCGTCTTCCGCCGGCGAGCGGCCGAAGATGGCACGCCGCACGATGCCGCGCAGCCGCGTGCTGGTCGCTGAGGACAATCCCACCAACCAGAAGGTGATCGTCCTGCTGCTCGAGCGAATGGGCCACCGGGTGGATGTGGCCAGCGACGGCCGCGAAGCCGCAACCGCGGCTGTGGCGGCACCGTATCATCTGATTCTCATGGACTGCCAGATGCCGGAGATGGATGGCTATGAGGCAACGCGGACGATCCGTGCACATGAGGGATCCCAAAGTCACGTGCCCATCATCGCGCTGACAGCCAACGCTCTCGCCGGAGAGCGGGAAAGGTGTCTTGCTGCCGGCTTCGACGATTACCTTGCCAAGCCGGTCACAGCGCAAATGCTCAGTGATAAGTTGAAGCTCTGGCTGGAAGCACCGGACGACAACCGTTCAGCGGAGATCGCAGGCGAACTGCGAGTGTTCTTCGGCAAGCTCAGGGAGGGTGGCTGCAGCGCAGACGATTGCAGCGACCTTGCGAAATCGTTTCTGGAGAGCACCCAGGAGATCTTCAGGCGTCTGACCATCGCCGTCGAAACTGGCGACGCGGCCAGTGGAGCCCGCGCGACGCATTCGCTTCGCGGTGCATGCGGCAGCCTGGGGTGCCTCTCCACCGAGCACTTGTTGAGAGACCTGGAAGAAGACTGCCGCACCAGGGAAGGTAAGGGTGCGCGAGCCTTGTTCGCACGGGTAGAGCACGACTATCAGCGCATCCTCCGCTGCCTGACCCGTCCCGGCCAATGAACTCCCGGCCGAGGGATAGGTGCCCGGAAGATGATGAGGACCAACGCGGCAGGTCTTGTCTGCTTCAGTTCTCCGCTATACTCCTGCCGACTCCCCGACCTACCTTCTCGTCAGACAGGGATTGGGGGAATTGCCGCTTTCTACCCTTCCAGAATGTTTCGGCAGAACTCGACGCACTTGGAGATTTCGTCGAGCAGCGTGGAGCCTTCCGGTACGGGGTACTCCATCTCGATCGTCGCCTGGAACTTGTACTTCTCCTGCTTCATCATGAGGAGGGTTTCCTTGATCGGGGTATCGCCCTGTCCCCACGGCATATTGGGGCCGTTGTCGCGCCTGCGGTCCTTCAGGTGGACGTGGGTGACGCGGTCGCGGTGCTGCTTGATCCACGGCGCCGCCGACGTGCCGGTGGCGGCGAAAAAATGGCCGATGTCCACGTTGGCGCAGTTATACGGCGAAAACGTGAAGCACTCTTCCCACGCGGCCAGCCGTCCGAAGGCCTCGGGATTGGTCAGGTTGCCGTGCCCGTGATACCCGACCTTCATCTTGTGCTTGGAGGCGAACTGGCCCAACTTCTTCGTCTGGCTCACCGGAATCTCGCAGGAGATGGCGTGCGCACCGAGGTTGCGCGAGAGTTCGAAGCAGTAATCCACTACATCGTCCGGCATCAGGTTGATGCCGTCGAACTTCACGATCTGGATGAGCACGCCGGCGTCTTCGTACTTTTTGCGGAACGCTTTGAATCCGTCCATCGATTGCGAGAGACGCCACTTGTTGAGCGCGTCCGTGGCGGCCTTGCGCTCGGCTTCCTGTTCCGGCTTGAGCGGCCCGCGTCCCTGCCCGCGCGGCGCAGTCCACGGCTTGGGCGCGTTCATGAAGGCCTCGACGGGCTGCAGGCGCAATTCGGCGGCGCTGATATTGCAGCGGGTCATATAGGCCAAAATGTCGTCCGCGGTCTGCGGAAGATTGTGGAAGCTGTAGGGGACGTTGCAGCCGACCTGCACGCCTCCAAACACCGAGTTGGGCTTGGCTGCCCGTAGGGTCGCGGCGGGTACCGCCGCGAGCGCAAGTTTACCGAAATCGCGCCGGGTGAGGTTCATGACAGGTACAGTGTAACGCCTCTCCCGGCGAACCGTCGGCCGCGCGATGCGGCGTCAGTACAGTTTTACGAGATCCACCCGCCGGTTCTTCTGCCTGCCCTCGTCGCTGGTGTTCTCCGCGACCGGGCGCGAATCTCCGAACCCCGCCGGCACCAGGCGCGCTTCCTCGATACCGTGGGTGCCCAGCCAGGCGATGACCGATTGCGCGCGCTGCCGCGACAGCGTGAGGTTCATCGCGGCGGCGCCGACATTGTCCGTGTGGCCGGCCACCACCATGGCCCACGCGGGATTCGCCTGCAGCAACTTCACCACCTCGTTGAGCGCGGTCTCCGAATCCGGCCGGATGGTGGATTTGCCGGTGTCGAAGTTGATACCGTACACGCTCACGCGGCCGGACTGGTTGATCTGCTTCGCCCAGTCGCCCGCGTTGGCCGTCATCACCTGCTCCATCTCCTTTTCCCTGACGCCGATGAGTTCGGAGAAATCGGACATCGCCGTGAATTTCACCCACTGGCCACCCTTCCGCGCCGTCATGTAGAAGCGGCCTCCGCTTCCATAAACGTAGGTGTAGAGGACGTCGTAACCGGCGTTCCTGAACGCCGCTTCCGTGTTGCGCCCGAGTTCGAGCGGCGATTTTCCGGCGGGGCAGCGGTACGTGGTGGACTCGTACTGGCCTTCCACGATGTGGCCTCTCTCCGATTGGGATCGCGGTATTTCCGCGGAGGAGTAATCCTTGGCGTCGCACCGGACGATGACGCATCCGGGCATGCGGGTCACGAGTTTGCTGTCGGTACATCCCTTACGATCGGCCTGGACAGGACCTTGCGCCCACGCGGCGGCTGGACACGCCGCGAGCAGCAGAACCAGAACTCTCATTCGCGGCTCATGCTAGCACCTGGAGCGCCGCGCGCGATAGCCGCTACCGTGCGAGCGTCAGCGCATACAGGGTATCGCCCGCACCGGCGATCAGGTACTGCCTGCCGTCGAGCATCCACGTCGCCGGCCCGTTGCTCACCGGCAGCGGCAGGCGCTGGCGCCAGAGTGGCTTACCGTTCGCCGGATCGAAAGCCACCAGTTCACCCGAATCCCCCGTGAACAGGAGATCGCCCGCGGTGGTGAGGATGCCGCCGCTCATGCCCGTGCTGCCATCCTGACCGTGCTCGTGGCGCCAGCGGATGACGCCGGTGCGAACGTCCATGGCAAGCAGCGCGCTGTGGGTATCGAAGTTGCCGCCGCCACCGCCGCCGTAGCCCTGCGGATGAGGCGACGTGTCGTACAGGTACGAGAGGCCGAAGCCGAGGGTTGCATTCAGGTAGAACAGTCCGGTCTTTGGATCGTAGCTCGGCGGCGGCCAGTTGGTGGCGCCGAGTGCCGGCATATCGATCAGCGATCCATTGGTCTGAGGCTCCTTCGCGGGATCGGGAATCGGCTGTCCGCGCGAGTCCACACCCTTCGCCCAGTTGCCGGTGCCGGCGAAGGGTTTGGACACCAGGTTGTGCCCGTTGGTCCGGTCGAGCACGAAGAACCATCCGGCGCGCGACCCCTGCGCCAGCAGTTTGCGGGGGCGCCCGTCGATGACCGCGTCGAACAGCACCGGCGTCTCCACGTTGTCCCAATCGTGGGTATCGTGCGGCGAAGCCTGGAAGTACCAGACGAGTTTGCCGGTATCGGGATTCAGCGCCACGATGGACGCGGTCCACAGGTTCGCACCCTTGCGCGCCTGCCCGGCGAAAACGGGGTTGGCGTTGCCCGTGCCCCAATAGATGAGGTTCAGTTCGGGATCGTAGGTGCCGGGCATCCAGGTCATGCCGCCGCCGTGATCCATGGCGTCCTGGTTGGGCCAGGTTTCGCTGCCGGGATCTCCCATCTTCACCGGCGTCGTGTACCAGCGCCATTGCAGGTCGCCGGTTTCGGGGTCGCGCGATTCCAGGTAGCCTTTCACGTCCATGGCATCGCCGCCCACCCCGACCAGCACGTGGTTCTTCACAATCAGCGGGGCCATGGTGGTGAAGTACTGGAGTTTTTCGTCCGCGATCTTTTTGCGCCAGCGCTCCTTGCCGGTTTTGGCGTCGAGCGAGATGAACCAGCCGTCCGGGGTTTCGAAATACAGCCAGTCGCGGTACATGCCCACGCCGCGCTGCCCGGTGAGGTGTCCGCCCTTGTCTTCGAACCCGTAATGCCACAGTTCCTGGCCGGTACGGGCGCTGAGCGCGAAGATGTGGTCGGGGATGGTGAAGTAGAGGATGCCGTCCACCATCAGGGGTGTGGACTTGATGGTGGGACCGCCGACGCCGCGCTGCGGCCCGACGCTGGTGATGCGGTACATCCAGTCGATCTTGAGCGACCCGATGTTGGACTGCGTGATCTGGTCCAGCGAGCTGTAGCGGCGTCCGGAGTAGTCGCCGTTGTAGGTGGGCCACACGTTGGGCGGCTGGTGGAAGAGGGTGAGCGCGGCGGGGTCGAGTCCCTGCGCGGGCAGCAGCACGGCAAAGAGCGCGGCGGCGGGAAGCAAGCGGCGGAGCTTCATTTGAGAGTCACCAGGTATGCGGTCAGATTGTGGATGTCGTCGTCGGTGTACTTAGCCAGCAGCGCGCGATGACCGTCGAGCGAATGGTCGTACTCGATCTTCACGCTGGCGCGTTGGGCGTAGTGGTAGTTGCCCGCGGCGTCCGTGAAGGCGAGGTCGAAATCGTTCAAGGTGCGGATAGTCGCGCTGTAGGTCTCTCCGCCGGCGGTGGTGATCCGCGCCTTGGGCGGACCGGGCGAAGCCGGCCAGAGGAAGCGCGCCTGCAGGGTGGATGGCTCGGCGAACTTCGCCGCGATGTGGGCTAGGTCTCCGGTCGCGGAGTGGCAGGTCTGGCACGCGCCCTTGAAGTAGGCTTCACCCTTCCCGGCATCGCCGCCGATTTCGTTGCGCCGGCCCGCGTAGGTGGAGCCGTAGGTGCCGCGGTTGGCCGCGAGTTCCACTTGCAGGTGCAGGTACTCGGCGATGTTGTACCGGTCGTCTGTCGAGAGACTGGAGTACGCGGGCATGCCGGCCTGCGGGCGGCCCGCGTGGATCAGGGCGCCGATGGCCTCTCCCTTCTCATCGTGCAGCACCACGGTGGAGCGCAGCAGGTTGGGAGCTTGCGCGCCGCGCGCGTCGGCGCCGTGGCACCCGGAGCAATTCTGCTGGTAGAGAGGCTCGCCTTTTTTGGCGGCGGCTTGATCGGGTGCGGCGCCGAGCCCCAGGAATTCGCGGGTGGATTCGGCCGAGCCACGACCGCCCCGCCCTCCGCGTCCTCCGCGGCCGGCCCCGGGGTTGTCCTGCGCCGGCAGCAGCCAGGGTGCTAGCAACAGAATCGTTAACGCGACGCGGACGTTAGTGACGGGCATCTGCAATCCTCCGGGTGTCCCTTGTATATATCACTACCGGGGCGGCCCGTGCGCCGCCGCTCTTGTTGACGGCGGCGGAATCGTGATTGACTGTAAGGTCCGGGAGGCTCCAGATGAATCGCAGGGATTTCGTGCAAGGCGCGGCGGCAGGCGCGCTCGCCGCCGCCGCGAGCGCGCAAACGGCGAAGGCCACGTCGAAGATGATCGGCATCCAGGTGGGCGCCGTCTCGTTTGTCGACGAAGGCGTCAACCAGGTGCTGGACGTGTTCCAGCAATCCGCCCACGTGAACACGCTCTTCGTGGCGACGTTCACCTACGGACGGGGCATCGCCGGCCGTCAGGTGCCGGGACAGCCGCTGCCCGATCACGGCAAACAGCAGTACGACACCGACACGTTCAAAGGCGGCGCCTACACGCGCGTGAATCCGAGATATTTCCAGGACACCGCGATCCGGCAGTTCCGCGCGCCCGATTTCGGCGATTACGACGTACTCGAAGCCGTGCTGCCGGAAGCCCGGAAGCGGGGCATGAAAACGATCTGCTGGTTCGAAGACGTGTGGAGCGGGAGCGTTCCGAACATCGCGCAGGCTCAGGAGCGGCGCTTCGACGGCACCAACGCCACCACCCTCTGTTTCAACAATCCGAACTATCGCAACTGGCTGCTCGGCATGGTGGAGGATTACGCGCGCTCCTATGAAATCGACGGCATCATGTGGGGATCGGAGCGGCAGGGCGCGTTCGCCAACGCGCTCGGCGCCAGCCACGGCGGCAACGCCAACGTCGCCCGCACCACCTGCTTCTGCCCCCATTGCGAGGCCAAGGCCAGGGCGCGCGGCATCGATCCGGCGCGGGCGCGCGCGGGCTTCGCGGCGCTCGACGGCTTCGTGCAGGCGGCACGCCAGAAGAAGCGCCCGGTGGACGGCTACTACGTCACGCTGTGGCGGCTGATCCTGCGGCATCCGGAGTTGCTGGCGTGGGAGATGCTGTGGACCGACAGCCTGCGCGAAACCTACGACGCAATGTACCGGAAGGTGAAGTCGATCAAGCCCGCGGTCGGCATCGGCTGGCACATCTGGCACAACAATTCCTTCAGCCCGATCTACCGCGCCGAACAGAATCTCTCGGAGCTGACCAGGTACTCCGACTTCCTCAAAATGGTGATGTACCACAACTGCGCGGGCGAGCGCATGGCCAGCTACATTCGCAGCGTCGGGGGCACCATGTACGGCGACGTGCCGCCGCAGGAACTGCTGGACTTCCACTACCGCGTGCTGGACTACGCGCAGGAGAAGCCGCTGGCCGAGATCCCGCGCACCGGTTTTTCTTCGGACTATGTGTACCGCGAAGCCCGGCGCGCGCGCGAAGCGCTGAACGGGACCAAGACGCAACTGTGGCCGGGCATCGACATCGACATCCCCACCGGGCAGGCGAACAGCAAGTCCACACCTGAAGGTACGCGGGATGCCGTGCGTGCCGCTCTTCGCGCGGGCGCCGACGGCGTGCTGCTTTCGCGCAAGTACTCCGAGATGAAGCTGGCGAACCTGCGCGGCGCCGGCACGGCGATCCGGGAAGCGGGGCTGGCATGAGCGCGACTCGCCGCGAGTTCCTCGTGGTCGCGGCCTGCGCCGCGTCCGCCGCGGCGCAGGCTCCCGCCGGCACAAAGCAGCCGTGGTATCTGCGCACGCAGCGCTGGGGTCAGACCAACATCACGGAGAAGGACCCCGAGCAGTACGATATCCCGTGGTGGCGCGAATACTGGAAGCGCACCGCGGTGGAAGGCGTCATCATCAACGCCGGAGGCATCGTCGCCTACTACCCCAGCAGGTTTCCGCTGCATCACCGCGCGGAGTTCCTCAACGGACGCGATCTCTACGGCGATCTCGTGAAGGCCGCGCATGCCGACGGCCTCGTAGTCATGGCGCGGATGGATTCCAACCGCACCGCCGAGGACTTCTACCAGGCGCATCCGGACTGGTTCGCGCGCATGGCCGACGGCCGCCCCTACCGCGCCGCGGACAAGTACGTCACCTGCATCAACAGCCCCTACTACGACGAATACCTGCCGGACGTGTTGCGCGAGATCATCGACCGCTCGCACCCCGAGGGTTTCACCGACAACAGTTGGGCCGGACTCGGCCGCGGGAGCATCTGCTATTGCGACAACTGTCGCCGCAAGTTCCGCGCGCACGCGGCCGCAGACCTTCCCGCGCGCGCCGATTGGGACGACGCCGTGTACCGCAAGTGGATCCTGTGGAACTACCGGCGGCGCACCGAACTGTGGGAGTTCAACAACCGTGTGACGCAGGCCGCCGGCGGAGCGGACTGCATCTGGAGCGGCATGAACAGTGGATCGGTGAGCGCGGAGGCGTCCAGTTTCCGCGACCTGCGCGAGATCGCGCGGCGCGCCCACATCCTCATGCTCGACCACCAGCGGCGCGACGACGCCACCGGCTTCCAGCAGAACGGCGATACCGGCAAGCGCGTCCACGCCGTCATGGGCTGGGACAAACTCGCCCCGGAGAGCATGGCGCTGTACCAGGCCGGGCGCATGTCGTTCCGCGCCGCCGCCAAGCCCGCGGCCGAGGCGCGCATGTGGATGATCGCCGGCATCGCGGGCGGAATTCAGCCGTGGTGGCATCACGTCGGCGCGTACCAGGAGGATCGCCGCGCATATCTGACGGCCGAACCGGTGATGCGGTGGCACAAGGCCAACCAGCGGTACCTGGCGAACCGGCGGCCGGTGGCGTCCGTGGGCCTGATCTGGTCGCAGCGGAATACGGATTTCTACGGCCGCGACGACGCCGCCGACCTGGTGGACGCGCCTTACGAAGGGTTCGCGCAGGCGCTGATCCGCGCGCGCATCCCGTACCTGCCGGTGCATGTGGAGGATCTCGATCGCGACGCCGCCGGTCTGGCGGTGCTCGTGCTGCCCAACGTGGGCGCGCTCTCGCTCGCGGAGTGCGCCGCCATCCGCCGCTTCGTCGAGCGCGGCGGCTCGCTCGTCGCTACCGGCGAGAGCACGCGTTATGACGAAACCGGCGACCCGCGCGCCGATTTCGCGCTGGCCGATCTCTTCCGCGCCCACGCCGGGGCCGCGCCGGCGCGCGCGCCGCGCCGCGGGGGCGCCACGCTTCACACCTATCTGCGGCTGCATCCCGAATATCGCGCCAAAGTGTGGGGTCCCGAGACCGGCAAGGAGCCGTCGCCGGTGGGCCAGCGGCATCCCGTGCTGCGCGGCTTCGAGGATACCGATATCCTCGCGTTCGGCGGAGCGCCTACGCCGCTGCGCGTGGACGCGGGCGCCGAGGTGCCGCTCACGTTCGTGCCCGAGTATCCGGTGTATCCGCCAGAGACCTCCTGGATGCGCGATCCGGATTCGAAGATCCCGGCGCTGGTCGTAAGCCAGGCCGCGGGCGGCGGACGGGTGGCTTACCTTCCCGCCGACGTTGACCGCCGCTACTTCCGCGACCTCCTGCCGGACCACGGCGACCTGCTCGCCAACCTGGTCCGGTGGGCCGCGCGCGATCGCATCCCGCTCACCGTGCGGGGCACGGGATTGATTGATTGCCACCTCTACCGGCAGGACGGCCGCCTGATCCTGCACACGGTCAACCTGACCAGCGCGGGCACGTGGCGCGCTCCGCTGGACGAACTGATCGGCGTCGGGCCGTTCACCGTTCGCGTGCAGTTGCCGGCCGGCATGCAGCCGCGCGGCGTGCAGCTACTGGTCGGCACGGGGCGTAGCGCGACGGCCGCGAAGGACGGCTGGGCCGAGTTCACGATCCCGCGCATCCTGGATCACGAAGTCGCGGTCATCGAATAATGACGCGCGAGCGGCCGGGGAGGGCATCGGGTGCCGGCGGCCGCTACTTGTTCAGCGCTTTTTCGAGGATCGTCAACTGCCGGTCGGCCTTATCCATGAAGTCGCGCGCGGCCGGGGCGTCGCCTGCGTTGAGCGCGTCGTTGGAGCCGCGCATGAAAGTGTCCATCAGGCTCGCCGCCTGCAGCCAATCCCCGCGCATGCCCAAGCCCGTGGCCGCCTGGCTGCGCCGCAAATTGTCCAGCGTGCTGTGCACCGAAGCCGCGCGCGCCGACATCTCGGCCAGCGAGATGCGGATCTTCTGCAACTCCGCGCGTCGCGCGGCGAGTTCCGCCTGCGAGGGTCCGGCCGGCGCCTGCACCGGAACCGCGGTCTGCGGTGCCTGGGTCTGCGGTGGCGGGGCGGTCTGTACCGGTTGAGCGGCAGGCGGCTGCGCCGCGGGCCGCACCGGCTGCTGCACCTGCGGCGACCCCGCGGACGATGTATGTACCGCTTTCTTCAACGGACTTGCCGGCTCGTTCTTCACCACCGGCGCTGACTGAACCGGAGCCTGCTGCGCTGCCGGCGCGGGCGTATTCTCCGCCGTGGGAGCCGGCGTGGAAACCGGTTCGGGATTTGTGGCCGGCGCCGGAGGAGTCGCGGCCGGCGACGTTCCCACGGCCGGTGAAGCAGCGGGCGCGTGCGAGGAGTCGGCCGCCGCCTTCTTCCACGGGCCGAATTGAATCGCGGCCACCAGGGCTGCCACGCAGCACACTGCGCCGATTCCGGCCCACAGCGCGCGATGCGACTTGGCGCCCGATGCCGCCGCGGCCGGACGCGGAGCGGGCGCGGCTTTCGCCGGAGGGGGCGCGGCCGGCGCCGCGAACGCCGCCTGTGCCGCGGGCGCACCCGCCGCGGGAGCCGCCGCCGCGGGAGCAGGAGCGGCCGGACGCGGCGGCAAGGGCGCCGTTTCCTGATGGGCCGGCGCGGGCGCCGGAACCACGTTGCTCAACGCCTTTTCAAACGCCTCGGCGCTTTGGAAACGCGCTTCGGGTTCGCGGCTCACCGACACCAGAATCAGGTCGTTGAGCAACTGCGGCAGCCGCGGATCGTGCATGATCGGCGGCACCGGCGTCTTCTCCAGGTGCGCAGACATGATCGCGAACTGGCTGTCGCCGTCGAACGGACGCTTCCCGGTCACCAGTTCGTAGAGCGACACTCCCACCGAGTACAGGTCCGCGCGCGCGTCCAGCGACTGGGTGCCGCGGATCTGCTCCGGCGACATATAGTACAGCGACCCCATCGTGGTCCCGGTCATGGTGAGTTTGCGGTCGCCCTCGCCCTTGGCGATCCCGAAGTCCATCAGCTTGACCACGCCGCCCGGCGTGACCATCATGTTCGCCGGCTTGATGTCGCGGTGGATCACGCCGCGGCGATGTGCGTAACCCAGCGCGGAGAGCACCTGCGCGATGGCGCGCACGCCCTCCGCGACCGGCAGCGGCCCTTCGCGCAGGCGCTGATCCAGCGTCATGCCCTCCACGTACTCCATCACCATGAAGAGCTGGTTCTCGAATCGAAACGCCGTGCGCAGGCCGGCAATGTTGGGGTGCTCCAACCCGGCCAGCACCTTGATCTCGCGCAGGAACCGGTCGGCCAGTTCCGGCTCGCCGGTGAGGTCTGGCAGCAGCACCTTCATGGCATCCACACGATCGGAGATCGTGTTGCGCACCTTGAAGACCCGGCCCATCCCTCCGGCGCCGAGGATGCCGATGATCTGATAGTCGCCGACGGTACTGCCGATTTCGAGATTCACGGCTGGGCGCTCCTTACTGGTTCTTCACGGCATCGCCGACTTTGGGCGTCCCCGTGCCGCTGAACTTCCCGGTGGACGACGAGGCCTCCACTTCGGTAATGGTCACCTGCCCGATGGCTTCCTCCACCTGGCGCAACACCTTGCCCGTGGCCGGATCCATGATCTTCCGCCCCAGGCGCTTCACCGCCAGCCGGTCTCCCACCTTCACGCCGGACTGCGAACCCACGTTCAGGATCAGAGTCCCGTCCGGAGCCGCATCCGCCACCAGGCCGTCGACGGTGACCACATGCGTCGGCATGGATCCGGCGCGCGCATCCAGTTGCTGCGCCGTGGTATTTACCGCCTGGTGTACCGCCTCACCGAGGATCGAATTGGCGAAATTCGAGGCCCGCATGTCCAGACCCCCGGCGCCCAGCGCCGTATTGCTGCCGCCGGCGCCGATCAGGCTCGTGCCCGAGCGGTTGGATTCGCCCCGTCCGGTCGCGCTGGCCAGGATCTCCCCCGTAGTCGTATTGACCATACGTGCGGTGATAGCCACCACCGCCTTGGCCTCGTTGCGCGAGACGCCCCCGAGTCCGAAGCGGCCCGTCAACCCGCCCAAGCCGCCGCCCCCTACCGTGGTCTTCTTATCGTCGCGGCCGAACTGCGTGATGCTGCCGATGACGATCGCGTCCACGCCCAGGATCTTGCCGATCTTGGCCGCCGACAGCGGGTCGGCGCGGTCGCTGTTGGAGAAGTTCTGCTCGGCAATGATCTTGTCCAATGCCTTCCGCTCGATCACCGAATACGCACCGTCGTTGACGAGTTTATCCACTAACAGGTCGGCAATTCCCTTCCCGATATCCTGATTCGTGCCGAAAATCGCTGAGACGCTGCTCTGCACGGTGGCGTAGTCGAAGTTCATGACCGCTACCCGCGTTTTTTGCTGCCCCGGCGAGACGGCGACGGTCACCAAGAGCGCTGCAACCACGAGAGAGATGCGCTTCATCCTTTTCCTCCACTTATACAATCTGCCACAAACCGAGCCAAACGGCGCGGTCCCGTATGCCGGACCTCCCGGAAGATAGTACTGGTCCGTGGTACCTTCGAAGGCGCTACGGCCGCCGAATCCTACCTCAAGGCCACGTCCCAGATCTTCTCGCGCCGCGATTTCCCTTCCGGGCCATCTACCTCCAGGGTCACGATAAAGTCCCCGGCGCGCTGGTATTCGTGAATCGGATTCTGCTCCGTGGAAGTCGCGCCGTCTCCGAAGCTCCACTTCCACGAGACCGCCTTGCCGTTGGTTTCGTCGTGGAATGCCACGCGGCGCCGCGCCATGTCGATCACCTGGAATGACCAGTCGGCCTGGAACCGGTGAAACGCCGCTTCCAGCGGCATCAGGCGGAACGCGACCAGTTCCTCGGCCTTGCCGTACATCGTGTGCTGCCGGGAGAGATTCCAGAAGGAGTGGCCTTCGCTGTCCGGATTGTCGTAATCCAGCACCGCCCAGGAAAGGCCGATCAGTTTGTCCTCGCGCAGCACGCTCTCCACCGCCCGTTGCGGGCCCTCGCACCCCGCGTAATCGAAGGGCGTGATCCAGAACTCCAGGATCAGCTTTCCGCTCTGTCCCGGCTCGAAGTCGTAACGGTAAGCCGCGTTGGCGTAGGGCAGGTTCTTCACATACGAGTTACAGCCCCAGGCGAGCGCCCAATCCTTGCCCCGAGGCGGCGTCATGATGTGATAGTTCTGCGCCTGCACCCCGTGCATGGAGAAGTGCGCCTCGCGCTCCGGCACTTCCTTGTTCAGGCGGAAATTCTCGATCAGCGGCCCGCCCGACATATCGCCGTCCACAACCAACTCGAAGATATCGTTGTGCAGCCCCGGACGCGCGAAGTCCCAGTAGTTGTCGTAAGCCTCGTAGAGAAAGTAGAGGCGATTGAGCCCCTTCACCCAGCCCACCTTGACCTTCACGTCGAGGTCCTTCGGTTCCGGCTTGCGGCCGGGGTGAGTGTCGTCCACCAGTTGATCCATGCCGATGGCGTAGTCTTCCGGCACGATCTTCCAATCCTCCGGGTCGCCATCCACGCGCGGAATGCGGTCCGCCGGGAATTGGAAAATCTTGAACACGGTGCCGGGACGGTCGGCCGCGAGTGCCGCACCGTCCAGGCAAAGCAGTAACGCGAGAACGCCGTACTTCATGGCGCCATGGTAGCGCTACCCGATCTCGCTCAGCTTGACCGGCCGGCCTTCGTCGTAGGACTTGCGCGCCGCCAGGGCCATCACCACCGGAACGCGTCCGTCATGGCCGTTGACCGGAACCGGGCGGCCCTCCGCCACCGCGTCGACAAAGGCCCGCATTTCCGCGGCGAAGCTCTCCGTGTAGCGGTCCATGAAGAAGTTCAAGGGCAGATCGCGCCGCACGTTCTCACCCGTGCTGACCACCGCCCAATTCGGATGCACGTTGGATGTGGCGATGGCGCCGCCGCTGCCAAACACCTCGGCACGCTGATCGTAGCCGTAGACAGCCTTGCGGCTGTTGTCGATGGTGCCGATGACGCCGTTGCGGAAGCGCAGCACGATCACGGCGGTGTCCACGTCGCCGGCCTTGCCGATCTCCGGATCCACGCGCACCGCGGCCGAGGTGCAGATCTCCTCCACCTCGTCGCCGATGAGGAAGCGCGCCATATCGAAATCGTGGATCGTCATATCCAGGAAGATGCCGCCCGAAACCTTCACATACGAGATCGGCGGCGGCGCCGGATCGCGGCTGACGATGTGCATCAGGTGCGGCGTGCCGATCTCACCGGATGCGACCGCCTGCCGCACGCGCGCGAAGTTGGCATCGAAACGCCGGTTGAAGCCCACCTGGAGTTTGACGCCGGCGCGATTCACGGCGGCCAGCGCCTGGTCGATGCGCGCCAGCGTGTGGTCCAGCGGCTTTTCGCAGAAGATATGCTTGCCTTTGGCCGCGGCATCGATGATCATCTCGCAGTGCGTATTGGTTGACGAGCACACCAGCACGGCGTCGATGTTGGGGTCCGCGAAAATTTCCTCGGCGGACGCGGCCACCCGCGGGATGCCGCAGCACGCGGCCACCTCCCGCGCGGCCTGCTGATTCATATCCGTGATGACAGCGGGGTTGGCCCGCGGGAGGCGGAAAGCCAGCGTCTCCGCGTGGACCTTTCCGATTCTGCCCGCGCCGATGATCCCTACATTGATGGTTTTCATGAGTGGAAGAAGTGTTCGATGGTGCGTAAATACTCGCGATTGCGCCGCGCGCTTTCCTTGGGAGCGCCCATGCCGGGAAGCACGTCCTGCTCCACCAGGGTGTAGCCGCTGTAGCCGGTATCGCGCAACCGGCGCAGCACCGCGGGAAAGTCCACACAGCCCTTGCCGAGTTCGCAGAAGACGCCGTGGCGCAGCGCTTCGAAATAATCCCAGCCCTGCTCGCGCGCACGCCGCGCGACCTCGGGCTCGCAGTCCTTGAAATGCACATAGCGGATGCGTTCGCGGAACCGGTCGAGCCCCGCGATTACGTCCGCGCCGCCGGACCCGTACGCGTAATGGCCGGTATCGAAGACGAGGTTGATCGCGCCCGGGTCGGTCAGGTCCAGAAATCGCGCGATTTCCTCCGGCGTCTCCACGTATCCCGCGCAATGGTGATGCAGCACGGTGGCGAGTCCGGTTTCCGCCGCCACCGCGCGGCCGACCGCGTTCGCGCCCTCGGCGAACACGCGCCATTCCGAGCCCGAGAGGCCCATCGCCGGCGTCACCCGGCCCGCATTCAACGTGCGTCCGGGCACGGTGCCGTTCTCGTCGGCCAGGACCAGGAACGGCTTGGGATCGCGAGCGACGGCAGCGAGCAGCCGCGCCGTTTTCACGGCATTCGCGATGCCGGCAGCGTGCGCCTCGCGGTGCTTCATCGCTACCGGCACGAACGCTCCGAGCATAACCAGTCCGCGCCGCGCGAGTTCTTCGCCGAGGCGCGCGGGCTCCGTGGGCATATACCCCCAATCGCCCAGTTCGGTCCCGGTATAGCCGGTCGCGGCCAGTTCGTCCAGCATCTGCGCGTAGCCGATCGACTCGCCCTTGGTGCCCTCGAACTCGAGCGATCCCCACGAACACGGTGCGTTTCCAACGCGGAATTGAGGCATCCCTCATATTATGATGGGAGACGATTCCCAATGACCACCCCGGTTCCCCACGAAGAGAAGTGCCTCCAGTAATTCGCACGCTCGCCATGGCGCTCGCCTGCGCGGCCGCTTTCCGCGCGCGCGCCGAAATCAAGCTGCCGTATCTCATCGCCGACCACATGGTGGTGCAGCGCGGCCTGCCGGTCCACATCTGGGGCAAGGCCGATCCCGGCGAGCGCGTAGCCGTCGCCTTCCGCGGCGCGGAACGCGCGGCGGTCGCCGATTCGCTCGGCCGCTGGAGCGTCTACCTGCCCCCTGGCGACGCCGGCGGCCCCTTCACGATGACCATCAACGGCACCGTGTTCCCGGACGTGCTGGTGGGCGACGTGTGGGTCGCGTCCGGACAATCCAACATGGAGTGGCCGCTCGCCTGGGCCGCGGACGCCAAGGCGACCATCGCCGCCGCGCGCCATCCGCGCATCCGCCTGGTGCGCGCCATGCACAAGGTCAGCGACTATCCGGCGGAAAACCTCGTGGGCGAGATGTGGCGAGAGTGCTCCCCGGTATCCGCCGAGAAGTTCTCCGCGGCCGCCTACCACTTCGGCCGGTTGCTCCAGGAAAGGCTCGGGGTGCCCATCGGGCTGATCCAGACCGCGTGGGGCGGCACGCCGCTGGATGCCTGGACCGGCCTGCGCGCTATCTCGCGCGATCCCGGCCTCATGCCCGTCCTCGGCGAGTGGGACCGCCTGATGCGGGAATACCCGCTCGAACTGTTGCGCTACGATCGCGCGGCGAAAGACTGGGAGAAACTCGCGGCGCAACTGAAGATTCAGCACAAGCCCCTGCCGCCGCCGCCGGAGAAACCTGCCGGCCCCGGCGGACCGTGGACGCCCGGCGGCCTCTTCAACGCCATGGTCGCGCCCATCACCCCGATGGCCATTCGCGGCGTCATCTGGTACCAGGGCGAGGCCAACGGTAGCGTGCTGCGCGCGCCTTATTACGGCCGCCTCTTTCAGGCCATGATCACGGACTGGCGCCGAGCCTGGGGCCTCGGCGATTTCCCCTTCCTCTACGTACAACTGGCCAACTACACCGCCCCCGATAGTGACTGGCCCGACCTGCGCGAAGGCCAGCGCGACGCCCTCGCGCTGCGCAACACCGCGATGGTCGTGACCATCGACATCGGTACCCCGGGCAACATCCATCCGCCGGACAAAAAGACGGTCGGCGAGCGGCTCTCGCTGGCCGCGCGCGCTCTCTCCTATGGGGAAACCATCGAGTACTCCGGCCCCGCGCTGCGCCAGGTGACTCACGAACCCGGCGTGCTGCGCATCTGGTTCGACCACGCGGCCGGGCTCACCGCGCGCGGGGGCACAGTGCGCGGCTTCGAAGTCGCCGGCGAGGACCGCCAGTACTACGCCGCCGAAGGCCGCATCGAAGGCGAAACCGTTGTGGTGCGCAGCGCCCCGGTCGCCGACCCGGTCTACGTCCGCTACGGCTGGCTCGACAACCCGGACTGCACGCTGTTCAACGCCGCGGGACTGCCGGCGTCTCCGTTTCGGCGGGAGTGAGCTCCCGCTTCCGGTATTCATCGATGTAGATCGTCATCGGCTGCGCCATCAGGTCGCGATACAGGCCCATCTTGAAATAAAAGCGGCTGGGACTGACGTAGCCGGTCGCGGGACTCTCCGGATACGCGTTCACGCCCCGGTAATTCACCACCTGTGCGCCGTTCATCCAGGCTTCAAGTACGCCGCTCTCGCGCGGCGTGAAGCGGATGCGGAACCGGAAGTCGTTCCAGCGGCCCCGCACCTCGCCGGAGGTCGCGTACAGAGCCGTCTGGCGCCCGCCCGTCTGGTGCGTGATCCGCAGCGTGCCCGCGACGTAGCGCATCGCGACCACGGGACTGTCATCCGAACACGCCTCGTGTCCATCGCAATCCTGCTTCCACTGCGCGATCACCAGCCGCGTCGGCACAATCGGGAAGTCCGCGGGCAGAAACATGCTGAAGGAATACTCGTAGGTCTTCCCTTCGGTGGAGTATAGCCGGCTCGCCTCCAGCAATTCGTCGCGCTCGGTGTCCTTACTTCCCTTCACGCCCGCTTCGAATGTGTCGCGGCTGTGAAGCACCACCTTCGCGGCGCCGTGTCCGGCGCGGACGACTTCCGATTGCATCGTCACCGCGCCGGGAACAAACCGTCCGGTATCCCAGATCCGGCTCAGGCCGCGCGTCTCGAAAGCGTCGCGCACGTCAATTCCTGAGGCCGGCGTATGCGTCCAACGCACGTACAGTGCCCAACCGGTCAACAAGGCGAGGCACACGCCGGAGACGGCGGCGAGTTTCACTTGAGTTTGACGGAACGTCCGGTACGGATCGATTCCTTTGCCGCCTCGATGATCTCCACCACGCCGGCGTTGATATCGATCGCGGTGATGCCCTCGATCGGCTTGTTATTGCGGATGGCATCCACCATCACGGCGATCGGATCGGCCTTCTCCGGGGCCAGCGGCGTCAGCGTGAGATCGCGGTTCTCGCGCCCCATGCGCAGTTCCACTTTCTGCTGCGTCATGTAGATACTGCCCCGCGTCAGAGTGCCGTCCGGCTGCCTCGTGGACCCGAATACCTCAAGGTCCTGGAAGCTGCGCGGCAGGTCCCAACTGCCCTCAAAAATATTGATGCCGTTGGGATACTTCAGCATCAGGGCCACCGAATCCTCTACCTTGGGAAACGTCTCGGGACGCAGATGGATCGCCTCCGCGTAAACGCTCTCCGGACGCCCCATGTACCACAGCGACCACAGCGCGTTGTAGCAGCCGAAATCCACCAGCGCGCCGCCGCCGTTCTTCACCGGATCCGTCAGCCAGTCGAA
>JAFDVU010000148.1 GCA_018268835.1 Acidobacteriota bacterium
GCCGCCGGAGCCGCCGCCGTGGCCGCCGCGCCCCGTCCGCCACCGCTTCCCGCGCCGCCGCTCTCGCCCTCGCGCAGCGCGTTCTCCTGCGCGATCGCCAGCAGATCCACGCGGCTATTGGCCAGGAACCCGACCGCGTCGCCGAGCGCGACGACCGTCCCGCCCGCGGCCACGAAATCCTTCACCCGCGCGATGCCGCCCTCGCCCAGCACGCCCGCGTAGTTTCCGCCCGAAGGCAGTACCAGCACCTGGAAGCGCGACAGATCCGCGGCCGGCAACTGCGCCGCGCGGATGGTGGTCACCGGATACCCGAACTGCCGCTCCAGCACGAAGCGCGCCGCGCCCGCCGATCCGCTCTGCGCCGGAGTGTCCCAGGCCAGCGCGATCGCCGGCTTCTTCAGGTGCACCACCCAGCGGCTGCCGAAGTTGACGCCGTCGTCCACCCAGCCCGAACTCGTGCCGTAGACCTCGGCGCCGGTTTCGCGCGCCATCCGGGCGAGTTGCTCGCCCAGGTCCGCGGGGTTCTCCGCCACCTTGAAGATCAGGGTTCCCTCGGGATACTTGCGCCCGTTTTGCGTGAACGGCTTGTCGCTCGAATCCACCTTGAGATTGCGGCGCAGCGCCGCCGCCAGCAGCCGGCCCGCCGATTGGCTGCCCCACGGCGCGAGATAGGCCACCGTCGCGCCCGCGCCGTGCACCTGCCCGGGCAAGATGCGGCCCGGTTTCGCCGGCTCGAAGCTGCCCTCCACCGCCGTGGCGCTGGCTACCGCTTCCACGTTGAAAAGCATCGGCAGCGACCACGCCGTGACATCGTAGATTTCGGTGCGCTGCTTCAGCTTGCGCCGCTGCTCCTCGGCGGCGATGAATTTATCGTCCATCGGAGTCTGCGGATCCAATAGCGTGCGGATGAAGCGCTTGGCCGGCTGCGCCAGCGGCACCACGTAGGTCCCGGCGGCGAACTCGCGCCCCGCCGCGCGGAACGGCGCCGTCGCGCGGTTGACTTCGATGCCGTGCTCCAGCAGAATCCCCGCCAGCTTGTCCGTGGCTCCCGCGTCGCGCCCCCGCGGCAGAAGGTACGCCTTCACCGCACCGCTCCTGCCTTCCTCGATCGCCGTCACGCGGTACTGGTAGAAATCGTTGAGCAGCTTCTCGCGGTTGGCCGATGCCGTCTCCAGCGTCGAGACCGAGGCCACGAAGTGATGCCGCACCGTATCGCGGTACGTGAGCACGCTTTCGTCCGACCGCCGCACCACGAGTCCGCGCGTGGTGGCTTCCTCGTAGGTCATGGCCAGCGCGCCGTAGTAGCAAGGCCAACTGGCGCCGTAGCCGGGATAAAACGCGTCGTACTCTTCCCGCGTGAAGTAATCGAATCCGTATTTGTCGAACCACTTCGCGTTGTTCTTGCCGAACAGGCTCAGGCTCTGCCGCTGCGTGGGAGTCAGGTTGGGATTGTAGGGGTCGCTCTCCGGCGTGAAGAAGTAAGTGCTGTCCGAACCCATCTCGTGCAGGTCCACGTAGACCAGCGGATACCACTCGCGCAGCGCGCGCACCTGCGAAGCGACCTCCGGCTGCGTGAGCGCGATCCAGTCGCGGTTGAGATCGAACTGGTAGTGATTGGATCGCCCGCCGGGCCACGGCTCGTTGTGCTCGGCGGCGTTCGGGCTGGAATCTGGCTCGAGCCCGCGCGCCTGCTCGTAGTAGTGGACGAAGCGGTCGCGGCCGTCGGGATTCTGCGTGGGATCGATCAGCACCACGGTGCGCGCCAGGATCTGCTCCACCATCTGGTCGCCGCGCGACGCCAGCAGGTGGTACGCGGTGAGCAGCGCGGCGTCGGGCGAGGAAATCTCGTTGCCGTGGACCCCGTAGGACAGCCACACCACCGCCGGCAGTCCGGCGATCAGGCGCTTGGCCTCCGCTTCCGGCGTCTTGCGCGGATCGGCGATGCGCGCAATCGCGCTCTGGATCTCCGGCAGGCGCCTGAGGTTGGCCTCCCCGGCGATCGCCGCGTAGATCATCTTGCGGCCTTCCCAGGTCTCTCCGTATTCGAAGATCTTCATGCGCGAGGGCGCGGCCGCCGCCAGCGCTTCCATGTACTTCATCAGTCCGGCGTGGCTGGTGATGCGCTCGCCGGGTTCGTAGCCGAGCACCTGGCGCACGGTGGGGATCTTCGGATCGTAGCTGGCGCCGGGCCAGAATTCGAACGCTTTCTGGGCGGAGGCCAGCGAGGTCAATAGCGGGAGCAGAACGGCGAGCTTCGTCATAAAACATTCAGTGTAGGCGAAACCGGGACGCCGTCGGCTGCTAAAATCGGAATTTCCGGTATGAAACGAATTCCTCTTCTCCTCCTCCTTGCCGCCCTTGCGGGCGCGCAAACCAAATCCCAGTCGGGCCTGGATACGGCCGCCATGGATCGCGCCGCCGATCCCTGCGTGAACTTCTACCAGTACGCCTGCGGCAACTGGGTGAAGACCAACCCGCTGCCCGCCGACCGCTCGCGCTGGGGCCGCTTCACCGAGCTCAGCGAGCACAACGAGAAGATCCTGCTCGACATCCTGCAGGGCGCCGCCCAGGTGCGGCCGGGCCGTTCACCGCTGGACCAGAAGATCGGCGATGCCTACGCTGCCTGCATGGACACGGCGACCATCAATAAGAAGGGGATCGAGCCTATCAAGCCCGAACTCGACCGCATCGCCGCGCTCGACAGCGAGGCCGACGTCGTCGGCGAGGTCATCCGCCTGCACCGCCTCGGTATTCCGGTGATGTTCAGCTTCGGCGCGCGTCCGGATGCGAAGGATTCCAGCCGCACCATCGCCAGCGTGGGGCAGGGCGGGCTCTCGCTCCCCGACCGCGACTACTATCTGAAGACCGACCCCAAGAGCGCGGAGATCCGCAAACAGTACCTCAAGCACGTCCAGAAGATGTTCGAACTCGCCGGCGATACCGCCGCGGGCGCCGAAGCCAAGGCCGCGCTGGTCATGGAGGTGGAGAACATTCTCGCCAACGCGTCGATGGATCGCGTCTCCCTGCGCGATCCCAACAAGAGCTACCACATGATGACCCGCGCCGAGCTGACCGCGCTCACCGGCAACTTCCCCTGGGACCAGTTCTTCGCCGGCGTCGGCGCGCCCGCGTTCGAGAAGCTCAACGTCTCCCAGCCCGATTTCCTGCGCCAGATCTCGGCCAACCTGAGCAGCGAGCCGATCGAAGCCTTCCGTGCCTATTTCGCCTACCACGTGCTGCGCGCCAGCGCCCAGATGCTCTCCGATCCCTTCGAGAACGAGAGTTTCGATTTCTGGGGCCGCTACCTTACCGGCGCGAAGGAACAGCGCCCCCGCGCGGCGCGCTGCGTCGCCGTGGTGGACCGCCAGCTCGGCGACCTGCTCGGCGAGAAGTACATTGAGCTGGCCTTCGGCGCCGACGCCAAGACCCAGATCAACCAGATGGTGGACGCCATCGAAAAATCCATGGGCAACGACATCAACACCCTCCCCTGGATGACCGCGGAGACCAAGAAGGCGGCCCTGGCCAAGCTCAAGGCCATCACCAACAACATCGGCGCGCCGAAAAAGTGGCGCGATTATTCCAAAATCACCATCGCCCGCGACGATTACTACGGCAACGCCCTGCGCACCACCGAGGCCATGCTCAAGCAGCGCATCGACAAGATCGGCCAGGCCACCGACAAGAGCGAATGGATGATGACCACCCCCACGGTCAACGCCTTCTACAGCCCGCAGAACAACACCATCAACTTCCCGGCCGGCATCCTGCAATCGCCGTTCTTCGATCCGCGCCGCGACGTGGCGCTCAACTACGGCGGCGCCGGCGTGGTCATCGGCCACGAACTCACCCACGGCTTCGACGACCAGGGCCGCAAGTTCGACGGCGACGGCAACCTGCGCGACTGGTGGACCCCGGCCGACGGCGCCGAGTTCGACAAGCGCGCCGCCTGCATCGCCAACGAATACTCCGGCTTCACCGCGGTGGACGACGTGAAGCTGAACGGCCGCCTCACCCTGGGCGAGAACACGGCCGATAACGGCGGGCTGCGCATCGCCCTCATGGCGCTCCACGACACGCTGGCCGGCAACGGCAAGGTGCTTGACGGTTTCACGCCGGAGCAGCGTTTCTTCCTCGGCTTCGCGCAGATCTGGTGCGAGAATGTGGCTCCGCAGGAAGCTCGCTCGCGCGCCATGACGGATCCGCACTCGCCCGGCCGCTACCGCGTCAACGGCACGCTGCAGAACTCGCCCGAGTTCCAGAAGGCGTTCTCCTGCAAGGCCGGCCAGCCCATGGTCAGCGCCGATCCCTGCCGCGTCTGGTAGGGAGGACGCCCGGCAATCGCGCGCCCCTCAGGCCGCCGGGTGGAGCGACGCGGCCAGCTTCGCGCGCAGGAACGCCATGCAGCCCGGCACCTGTGCCACGCTCAATCCGTGGAGCAGCAGCGGCCCTTTGAAGTCGTACTTGCGCAGCAGGCGGAGGTACCGCTCGTAGTCGAGCACGCCTTCGCCCGCGGCCTTGTGGCCCGCCTCTCCGTCGCGGTCGAGATCCTTGGCGTGGGCCAGCACGATGTCCCTGCCCACCAGCGCGAACGCTTCGTCGAGGATCTCTTTCATGCGGGGCAGTTCACCCGTGTGGAAGAGATTCGCGGGGTCGATCGTGACTTTCAGGTGGGGGGAGCCGGTCTCATCCAGCAGGCGGCGGGCTTTCCGCGCCGAATCGACGACGTTGCTCATTTCGGGCTCGAAAGCCAGGACGACGTTCGCCTCCCGGGCGATGCCGGTGGCCTCGCGCACGCACGCCGCCATGTCGCGCCACGATTCCGCGGAGCCGTTGTCCGGGTGGAACCGCCACATGCTGTTCGGGTCGCGCGTGCCGGTGCACACGTGAATCCGGGATGTGCCCATCTCCGGGCATGCCTCGGCCAGGACCCGCAGCCGCCGCAACCCCGTCCGGCGGTATTCCGGGTCGGGGTGACACATGTTGAACGTGCCGGTTACGCTGGCAATCGCGATCCCGCGCGCCGACGCTTCGCGGCGGATCCTGCCAGGCAGTTCCGCCGGAATGCGGTCGGGCATCTCCGGCAGATTGGCGCAGGCCATGCTCATTTGAACACAGGCAAGTCCACAGGCCTTGGCCCCGTCCAGCCGCGCTTCGAGCGTCCCGGTGGTGAACGTGGTGGCGAGCAGAATGCCGATCGGCGGCGAATCGGGCCCGGCGGCCTTGCCCCGATCCTGTCCGTAAGTAGTCCCGGCCGCGAGGGTCCCGGCCAGGCGGAAGAGATCGCGCCGGCTGCGGCCGTCGCTGGGTGCAGGCATGAATTAGTACCTGATTATCGGAATTTCCAGTTCGGACTCTGGATGGTGGCCAGTATACACCCGGCCGCCGGCCTCGGATCCCGCGGCTCGGGTGCTTGTCAATACGGATCCCCGGACCAGAAACAGGAATTGCCGTTGCGGTTCCCGTGGAACGCGCCCCCGGCCTGAACTCCCGCCGGCTTCTCCCGCCGCGCTTACGCGACCTTTTCCGCCACGGCGCGGAATTCCTCGTACGTGCCCTTGAAGTCTTCGATGGCGCCGTCCGCGAAACTCCAGATGCGCGACGCCACTTCATCGATCACGTCGTGATCGTGCGTCACCAGCAACACCGTGCCTTCGTAACGCTGTAGCGCGATGTTCAGGGCGTTGATGGATTCCAGGTCCAAGTGATTGGTCGGCTCGTCCAGCAACAGGACGTTGGGCTTCTCCAGCATCAGGCGGCAGAACGTCAGCCGCGCCGCTTCGCCGCCGGACAGCGCTTCGGTCCGCTTCACCGCGTCGTCGCCGCTGAACAGCATCTGCCCGAGTACGCCGCGCAGTTCCGCCTGCGACGCCATCGGATCGAACTCGTGAAGCCAGTCGATCAGCGTCACCCCGTCGCGAATCGATTGCCGGTGATCCTGCGAGAAGTAACCCACCGAGACTTCGTGCCCCCAGGTCACGTTCCCCTCATCGATTGCGAACGACCGCTCGGCCTCGTCCACCGGTCCCGGCGCGTTCCTCACCAGCGATCGCAGCAGCGTCGTCTTACCCGCGCCGTTGCGGCCGATCAACGCGATCTTCTCGCCCCGGCTGACGCTGGCGGTGAACTGGTCGACCACAGCCACGCCTTCGTACGATTTCGAGAGTCCCTTCACCTCCAGCGGATGGCGGCCTGAAGGGCGGTCGATGCCGAAGCGGATGTACGGCCGCTGGATGTTCGACTTCGCCAGGTCCGACGTCTGCAGCCGCTCCACCTCTTTCTTTCGCGAGGTGACCTGCGACGACCGCGTGCCCGCCGAAAAACGCGCGATGAACTCGTTCAACTGCGCGATCTTCTTTTCCCGCTGCGCATTTTCCGCCTCCACCCTGGCTCGAATCTGCGTCTTCGCCAGCACCATATCGTCGTAGCCGCCCGTATAGGTGATGACCGTCTCGTAATCGATGTCCGCCACGTGCGTGCAGACCTCGTTGAGGAAATGCCGGTCGTGCGAGATGACGATCAGGCAGCCCTCGTATTCCAACAGGTAATCCTGCAGCCAGTGCACCGATTCCAGGTCGAGGTGATTGGTCGGCTCATCCAGCAGCAGAACGCTCGGATTGCCAAAGAGGGCCTGCGCCAGCAGCACCCGCACCTTCTGGCCGCCCTGGAGTTCGCTCATCTTGCGATCGTGCAGGCGTTCCGGGATGTCGAGCCCGTCCAGCAGGACCGCGGCGTCGCTCTCGGCCGTGTATCCGCCTTCATCCCCCACGATGCCTTCCAGTTCGCCGAGCCGCATCCCGTCTTCATCGGTGAGTTCGTCGTGGGGCTTGGCATAGAGGACCTCGCGGTCCTGCAGCGCCGCCCAGAGCGGCGCGTTCCCCATGATCACCGTATCCAGCACGCGGTAGGAATCGAACGCGAACTGGTCCTGGCGCAGAACGCCGAGCTTCTTCGGCCGGGTGATGGAACCCTTGGCCGGCTCGATCTCCCCCGTCAGGATGCGCATGAGGGTCGATTTGCCGGCGCCGTTGGGCCCGGTGATCGCATAGCGGCGCCCGGCAAGAAACGTGGTGGTCACGTCTTCGAACAGGACACGGGCGCCGAAGCGCATGGAAACGTTATTGATGGATAGCAAGGGAAGTCTTTCGTGAAAGGGTGTCTCGGGCTTCGAACCACGCGGGAAAGGCCGAACTTCACCATTATATCGGGAAACCCGCGCTTTCGCTTTGCCACGATCTGTTCTTCACCACAACCGCCCTTCGCTGCGCTAAAATCCAGGGGAGTCCAATGAAGATCCCGCGCGCCTGTCTATTCCTGGCTGGAACGTTGTTTGCCGCCGGGACGCTGTCCGCCGCGACCCCCATCCGCACCCTCATCATCGACGGCCAGAACAACCACGACTGGAAGAAGACCACCCCGGTGCTCAAGCAGATCCTCGAATCCACCGGCCTCTTCCAGGTGGACGTGGTGACCTCGCCCCCCAAGGGCGGCGACTTCAGCACCTTCCGTCCCGAGTTCGCCAAGTACCGCCTCGTCGTCGGCAACTACAACGAATTCCCCACCGGCGATAAGTGGCCCGAAGACGTCAAGACCGCCTTCGAGCGGTTCATCGACAATGGCGGCGGCTTCGTCAGCTATCACGCCGCCGACAACGCCTTCCCCGAATGGCCCGCCTACAACCTGATGATCGGCATCGGCGGCTGGCTCGGCCGCGACGAAAAGTCCGGCCCCTACTGGTACTTCAAGGACAACAAACTCGTCAGCGACACCACCCCCGGCCGCGCCGGCAACCACGGCGCGCGCACGCCCTTCGTCGTCGTCACCCGCGAGCCCAAGCACCCCATCATGCGCGGACTCCCCGAAAAGTGGATGCACGCTTCCGACGAACTCTACTCCCGCATGCGCGGCCCCGGCAAGAACATGATCGTCCTCGCCACCGGCTGGAGCGACCCCGCCAACCGCGGCACCGGCCACGACGAACCCATGCTCATGGCCCTGACCTACGGCAAGGGGCGCATCTTCCACACCACCCTCGGCCACGATCCCGCCGCCATGGCCTGCGTCGGTTTCATCACCACGCTCCAGCGCGGCGCCGAATGGGCGGCCACCGGCAAGGTCACCATGAAGGTGCCCAAGGATTTCCCCGCCGCCGATAAGGAAAGCGTCCGCCAATAGCGGACCGGGACGGCCGGCGGATGGGCTAACCTGAAGGTTCATGCCTACCGTCCAGGTCGAAACCCTCACCCGATTCTGCGAAGCCATTCTCGAAGGCGCTGGTGTGCCGCGCCACAAAGCGCAGGTCACTACCGCCTGCCTCGTCGCCGCCAACCTGCGCGGCGTGGATTCTCACGGGATTCAACTCCTGCCGTTCTACGTGGACCAACTCCTCGCCGGCGAAATGGACCCGCACACCGATGGGCAGGTCATCAGTGAGTCCGGCAGTTGCCTCCACTTCGACGGGCAAAACGGGCTCGGCCAGTGGGTCGCCGAAACCTGCTGCGGACATGCGATCCGGATGGCGAGGGCGCAGGGCATCGGCATGGTGGTCGCTAAGGAGTCGAACCATTTCGGCGCCGCCGCGTGGTGGGCGCTGAAGATGCGCGAAGCCGGCCAGATCGGCATCGTGATGTGCAACGCCTCCCCCATCGTTCCGCCGTGGCAGGGCAGGGAAGGGCGCGTGGGCACCAACCCCATCTGCATGGCGCTGCCCGGTCCGTGGCTGCTCGATATGGCCACCACCACCGTCGCCGCCGGCAAAATCTTCAAGGCGTACTTCAACCAGCAGCCCGAGATCCCCGCCGGCTGGGCCTTCGATAGCGACGGCGTCCCCACGACCGATACGCAAAAGGCTTACCAGGGCATGCTCATGCCGCTGGGCGGCTACAAGGGCAGCGGACTGGCCATGATGGTCGAAATCCTCTGCGCCGTGCTCGGCGGCGGCGCCATGTCCACCGAAGTCGGCGGCATCCGCTTCCGCGGCCGCACCGTGCGCGTCAGCCAGATGTACATGGCCATCGATATCGCGCGCTTCATGCCGCTCGAAGAGTTCACCGCCCGCATGGAAAAGCTGGTCGGCATGATGAAGTCCACGCCCTCCGCCCCCGGCTACGACGAAGTGCTCGTCGCCGGCGACCCCGAATGGCGCATCGAAGCTGCGCGCATGGCCAACGGCATCCCAATCGCCGACGGCAACTGGGACCTCCTCGTGAAGGCCGCCGGACGCGTCGGCGTTGCCACGTCGCCGGTTTGAGCCGCTGTCCGGCATGGGTTTCCCTGGACGGCAGCTCGAGCTTTCGGCGCCATCGCGCTCACCGGAAGCCCTCCACCAGCATCAACTCCAGCGCGGCAGGACCTGCTCCTCCTGGCCGCCTTCGACCGGCATTCTGCACAGCGGTCCGATCCCCGTGGGCGGGCTCTTCCTGTAGTAGACGTACTTCCCGCCCGCCTCCAGATTCTTCGCCGCCTCCGGAACCCGCGGAAAGCCGCGGGCATCTCATCGTGGAACTCCTCTACAATTAAAGAAGTGCTGGTCTCCATCACCCCCAGGCTGGAACGTCCCCAGTGGCTGCGCGCCCCCGCCCCCGCGGGCGAAAACTACCACGACCTCAAGGGGCTGATCGCGCGCCTCCGCCTCCACACCGTCTGCGAAAGCGCGGCGTGCCCCAACGTGGGCGAGTGCTGGAACCACCGCACCGCCACGTTCATGATCCTGGGCAACGTGTGCACCCGCCGCTGCGGCTTCTGCGCCGTAGAAAAGGGAGCGCCCCTGCCGGTGGATTACGACGAGCCCGAGCGCGTCGCCGAAGCCGTCGAAGCCATGGGCCTCAAGTTCGCCGTCATCACCAGCGTCAACCGCGACGACCGTCCCGATGGCGGCGCCGAACTCTTCGCCATGGTCATCCGCGCCATCCGCCGCCGCATCCCCGGCTGCGGAGTCGAAGTCCTCATCCCCGATTTCCAGGGCAATCTCGCCGCCGTCGAAACCGTGATGGACGCCGCGCCCGACGTCCTCAATCACAACACCGAAACCGTCCCGCGGCTCTACCGCCAGGTCCGCCTCGGCGCGCGCTATGAGCGTTCCCTCGAAGTGCTCGCGCACGCGAAAAAGTGCCGCCCCGCGACTCCCACCAAGTCCGGCCTCATGCTCGGACTCGGCGAGACCGCCGAAGAAGTCCTTGCCGTGATGCGCGACCTGCGCGCCCACCAGGTCGAGATCCTCACCCTCGGCCAGTATCTCCGTCCATCCCCCAGGCACCTGCCCATCGTGCGCTACGTCACGCCGGACGAGTTCGCCGGGTTCCGCCGCGAAGGCATGGCCATGGGCTTCACCCACGTCGAATCCGGCCCGCTGGTGCGCAGTTCCTACCACGCCTCCGACGCCGTCGAAGCGTAGCCCCGCCGCCCCCGCGGCATGTTAGCGCGGGCCGGGAGGCCTGCGCTACTCACTGGACGGTGTATTTGGCGCGGAGGCCGAAAGGGGCGATGTCGATATCGAATTGCTCGCCGTCTTCGCGCGACATCCGGTAGGTGCCGTACATCATGCCGGTGGGAGTGCGCAGCGGGCACCACGAAGAATACTTGAAGGATTCGCCCTTGGCGAGCACGGGCTGCTCGCCGACCACGCCGGGGCCGCGCACCTCTTCCACCTGTCCGGTGGCGTCGGTGATGATCCAGTGGCGGCTGAGCAGTTGCACGGTGTCGCCACCCATGTTGGTGATGCGCACCGTATACTGAAACACCCACTCGCCGTCGCGTGGGCGTGAGTTCTCAGGCGCGTGGCGGGCCATCACTTCTACGCGGATGCCGTGGGTCACGGCGTCGGAAACGGGGGACAGGTCGGCCGGCGGCAGGGGCATGGTCCGTATTCGATTTTACCAGCCTAGATGCGCTGGCCCAGCGCGGTCTCCAGGCGTTCCCGGTAGCCGCGGCTCAGCGTGACCTGCGTGCCGTCACGCAGCGCGATGGCGTGATCGCCTCCGGGTAGCGGATGGATCTCCCGGATGTACTCCAGGTTCACGATGGCCGAACGGTGGACGCGCACGAAGCGTGCCGCGGCCAGTTGCGCCTCGATGCGGTTCATGGTTTGGCGCGTGAGGTAGACCTCGCGGCCGGCGTGAATGCGCACGTAATCGCCTTCGGCTTCCAGCCACTCGATACGCGCCACCTGGAGCAGCACGGAGTGCGTGCCGGTCTTCACCACGAGATGGGTGCGGGGGCCGAGCGTGCGCAGCAGGCGGTTGACGCGGTCGTGCGCGTCGTCGGCTTCGGGCCGCTCGATGCGCTCGCGCACGCGCGCCATGGTGTCCTCGAAACGGCGTTTGCCGAAGGGCTTCAGCAGGTAGTCGAGGGCGCGCTCTTCGAAGGCCTGCACGGCGTATTGATCGTAGGCGGTCACGAAGACGATCGCGGGACGCTCGCGCGGCTCGATGGCGCGCAGCACTTCGAAGCCGTCCATGCCGGGCATCTGCACGTCGAGGAAGACGAGGTTCGGTTTGAGCGTCCGGATGGCCTCTACCGCCTCGGTGCCGTTGCCGCACTCGCCGGCGATTTCGGTCTCCGGTTCCGGACGCAGGAAGGCGCGCAGGCGGCGGCGCGCCAGCGGCTCATCGTCCACGATGAGGATCCGGATCTTCACCGGCGCACCGGGAGAGTGAGGGTCGCGACCGCGCCGCGGTCGCCGCCCTCGCGCAGGTCGAGCGTCGAGCGGCGGTCGAACCGTTTGAGCCGCTCGCGCGTGTTCTTGAGGCCGAGGCCGCGGCCGGACTGCACGGGCCAGCCGTCGCCGTCGTTGGTCACGGTGAGGCGCAGCGAGCCGTCGCGGCACTCCGCGCGCACCGCGATGCGGCCGGGCAGCGTCCGGCGGCTGATGCCGTGGCGTACGGCGTTCTCCACCACGGGCTGGAGCACGAGGCGCGGCACCAGCACGTTGAGCGTTTCGGGATCGGCCGAGACTTCGGTTGCCAGACGGTCGGCGTACCGCGTGCGCTGAATGTCCAGGTAGATTTCGAGCATCTCCATTTCCTCGCGCAGCGGGATTTCGACGACGCCGCGGCCGTCCATGGTGCGGCGCAGGAGCGTGGCGAGCTTGGCCATCATCTCGTCGGCGGCATCGACGTCCTCGTGCATCAGGGTGGCGATCGAGTTGAGCGTGTTGAAGAGGAAGTGCGGGTGCAGTTCGGCTTCGAGCGCCTGCAGATGTTCCGGCCGGCGGCGGCCGTCGCGCTGGAGCAGGAACGGCACCGCGACGGCGGCCAGCGCGACGCAGATGTTGCCGAAGAGATGGTAGGCCAGCAACTCGCTGAAGCCCTGCCGGTGCCACGACCAATCGGCCGCGGAGCCCAGGAGTGCGAGCCCCGGCCAGATGGCGAAGGCAAACCACCATCTTGTGCTCAGGTTCATTTGCTGACAGTGTACGCCCGCCGCGGGCGCACCGCGAAATTCCGGCGACTCGTCCCGCCAATCCGGCGATTCGCCGCAAAGCGCGGGCCGCGCGCCGCCGCTCGCCTCTATCATCGGGGTAACCGTGGACCTGTTTCAGACCAAACCTCTCGAAAAACTGCTCGACGAAGCCGCGGAGCACAACGCGCTGAAACGCACGCTCGGACCGGGCTCGCTGGTGGCGCTGGGCATCGGCGCGATTATCGGGGCGGGCATCTTCACGCTCACCGGCGTGGTGGCCGCAACCCACACCGGACCGGGACTGATCTTCTCATTCGTGCTGACGGCGATCGGCTGCTCTCTCGCCGGGCTCTGCTACAGCGAGTTCGCCACCATGATCCCGGTGGCGGGCAGCGCGTATACCTACGCCTATGCGAGCTTCGGCGAGTTGTGGGCGTGGATCATCGGGTGGGACCTGATCCTGGAATACTCGGTGGGCGCGGCGACGGTGGCGATCGGGTGGTCGCAGACGTTGGGGGCGCTGCTGGCGGGCTTCGGACTGCACATTCCCGGCAGGCTCGCCGCGTCGCCCTGGCAGAGCGGCGGCGATGGCCTGATCAACCTGCCGGCGGTGGCGGTGGTGGTCGCGGTATCCCTCGTGCTGGTGCGCGGGATCAGGGAATCGGCGCGCTTCAACAGCGTGATCGTGGCGCTGAAGGTGGCGGTGGTGCTGGTGTTCATCGCGATCGGCTGGGGCTACATGCAGCCGGCCAATCACACGCCGCTGATCCCGCCGAACCGGGGAGAATTCGGGCAGTTCGGCTGGAGCGGGCTATTGGCGGGCGCGGGGCTGATCTTTTTCGCGTACATCGGCTTCGACGCGGTGTCCACGGCGGCGCAGGAAGCGCGCAACCCGCGGCGGGACCTGCCGATCGGCATCTTCGGATCGCTGGCCGTGTGCACGGTGCTGTTCATCCTGTATGCGTGGGTGTTGACGGGCGTGGTGAACTACCGCGAGTTGAACGTGGCCGCTCCGCTCGCTCTGGCGCTGGCGCGCATCCCGCATCCATGGCTGGCGGTGGCGATGAACCTGGCGGTGCTCGCCGGGCTGACCAGCGTAATGCTGGTGATGCTGCTGGGCCAGTCGCGCGTGTTCTACTCGATGTCGCGCGACGGACTACTGCCCGAGGTGTTCGCCGCGGTGCATCCGCGGTACCGCACACCGTGGCGCTCGAACCTGCTGTTGATGGTGTTCGTCAGCCTGTTCGCGGCGTTCGTGCCGATCACGGTAGTTGGTCAGATGACCAGCATCGGAACCATGTTCGCATTCGTGCTGGTGAGCGGCGGGATCATCATCATGCGGAAGCGGAATCCGGGGTTGGAGCGGCCGTTCCGCACGCCCTGGGTACCGGTGGTGCCGCTGGCCAGCATCGCGGTGAACCTGCTGCTGATGGCCGGTCTCGGGTGGACCAACTGGACGCGGCTGATCGTGTGGCTGGCGATCGGGCTGGCGATCTACTTCCGGCGGCGGCCGGTGAGGACAGACAGCGACAGGCGGGCCGCGCTCGCCTTTGCCGGCCAGGAGGCCGGCACTACCGGCGGGGAGGAGGGGGGCAGCAGCCTTCGGCGCAGACCGTGAAGGGCGTTTCGATGAGTTCCTTGAGCATCGCGATCACGGCCGGGTGGGTGCCGGCGGTCCCGGCGCGGACGAAGTTGATGCCGAGTCCGGCGGCCACGTGCGCGGCTTCGTGGTCGAGGTCGTAAAGCACCTCCATGTGGTCGCTGAGGAAGCCGATGGGGGCGGCGACCACGTCCTTCACTCCGTCCGCGGCGAGGGCGCGAAGGTGATCGAGGATATCGGGTTCGAGCCAGGGCTGCGAGGGCGGACCGCTGCGGCTCTGCCAGACCAGGTCCCATTCGGCGTGTCCGGCGAGTTCGCTGACGCGGCGCGCGGTCTCCACCAACTGCTCTTCGTAGCGGCACTGCACGGCCATCGATTGAGGAATGGAGTGCGCGGCGTAGACCAGGCGGCACTCGGCGCGGCGCTCTTCGGGGATGACGGCGAGCGCGGCTGCCACGCGATCCCGATTGGCTTCGACAAAGCCCGGGTGTCCCCAGAACGGCGGCAGCTTATCGATCGCCGGCGCGTCCGCGCCCACCACGGCGCGCGCCGCGGCGATGTTCTCGATGTACTGCCGGCAGCCCGAGTAGGACGAGTAGGCCGAGGTGGCGATGGCTACCGCGCGGCGTACGCCGTCCGCCGCCATGCGCCCGACCGTATCGGGCAGCAGGGGATGCCAGTTGCGATTGCCCCAGTAGACCGGCAGGGTCACGCTCTCGCGGAGCGCGGCGAGAAGCGCGCGGCAATGGTCGTTGATCGGACTGCGTCCACCGAAGTGGTAGTAGTGTTCGGCGACCTCGAGCATGCGCTCGCGCGGCACGTTGCGGCCGCGCAGGACGTTTTCGAGGAACGGGATTACGTCTTCGGTCTTCTCCGGCCCGCCGAAGGATACGAGCAGTACGGCGTCGTAGGGCATCGCAGGTTGGATGGCGGGCGTGAGCCGGCGGCTTTAGTTAAAGTTCATCCCGCACATGCCGGGATTGCTGCATCGTCCGCTGGGGCAGGAAGGCATCTCCGCGCTCTTGCCGCCGCCATTGGATACCTGGGCGGCGAAGGTAGAAAGCTCCTGCGAAAGGTGCTGCTCCCCGCAGGAGGGGCAGGCCAGCGCGTCCTTGTCCTCGGCGCGCCGCACCAGCTTCTCAAACTTGGTTCCGCAATCGTCGCAACGGTATTCGTAGATCGGCATGACTGGAAATTCCTACTCCTTCTCCCATATTAGATTACAAATCCGGTCCATGACGCCGCGCACCTCGCCGGCGGGCCCGGCGAAATTGTTCGCCAGGATGGAGAACGCGGCCCAGGCGCCGCCTTCGCGCTCGATGTAGCCGGAGAGCGCGGCCACGTGGGAGAGCGACCCGGTCTTGGCGTGGACCCTGCCCGCGGCCGGCGTCTGGCCGAAGCGGGAACTGAGGCTGCCGTCCTGCCCGCCTACCGGCAGGAGCGAAATCCAGGTCTCGCGATGCGGTCCGGCGTACATGTACTTCAGAAGTTGCACCACGGCCGCCGGGGTCACCAGGTTGAGGCGGCTGAGTCCGCTGCCGTCCATGAAGTGGAAGGCGTTGGCATCGACGCCGGCATCAGAGAGGAAGGCGCGCATCTCCTCGCGCCCGGCTTCGAAGCTGCCCACTCCGCGTCGCGCGCGCGCCACCGCGCGCAGGGCCATTTCGGCGTGCAGGTTCTGGCTGACTTTGTCGGTGATGCGCAGGTCCTCGACCAGAGGCGCCGAATCGCGGCGCGCGAGTTCGAGGCCCGGCGCGGGACCGGCGGAAGGCCCCTGCGCGAGATCGGCCACCTCGTCGGGATACAGGTGCTTCACGGCCACGCCGCCGGCCACGGTGACGCCGCGATCTTCGAGCGCGGTTTTGAGCGCGCGCGCCGCGTACTCGGCCGGATCCTCCACCGAGATGAGCATCGATTCGCCGCGGTCGCGCAGGGGGATGGCTCCCCAAAGCTGCGCGAAGCGGCTGCCCGGAATGCGTTTGAAGCGGATGCGCCGCTCGCCGCCCACGGCCACGGTGCGGACGCGGTTTTCGATGCGGTAGAACTCGCTCGCGGGCGTGAGCGTGAGCGCGGCGGGTTCGCCCACGGAGGCGCCGGGCGCGATGTTGAGGGTCAGAACGTTGTCGGTGAGGGTGAGGGCGGAGACGGGCGGACCGTCGTCGGATTCGGGATCGTCCACGGCCCAGCCGACCGCGTAGGGCTGCCACACGTACCAGGTATCGTCGCCTGTGATGCCGCCCTCCACCCGGCGCACGCCGCGCTTCACGAGTTGATCGGCAAGGTCCTCGATGGCGGCCAGCGGATTGCCTTCCTGCGGTCCCATGCGGTAGGGGATGGCGCGGGCGGAAAGGTTGGGATCGCCGCCGCCGGCCAGGCGCAGTCCGCCGGCGATGAGTCCGCCGGCATCGGGCGGCGCCGCGGCCAGAACGCGGGTGGCGAAGGTGTGGTCGGGACCGAGCCGCGTCAGCGCCATCGCGGTCGTGAACAGCTTGGTGTTGGACGCGGGCACGAAGTAGTGGGTGGGATTCAGTTCGTAGACGGTCCGGCCGGTTTCGAGGTCCACCACTTGAATGCCCCAGAAGGCAGTGCGCGCCGCCGGGGAGGAATCGATCAGATCGTGAATCCGTTCGGCGAGACCCGCGCCGAATGCAGGCGCGGCGGCCAGCGCCAGGGCAAGGAGAGCGCGCTTCATCGTCCGGTCACCTTGGATTCCAGCCAGATCAGGATCAACAGCAGCATCACCATGAAGGTACCGATGAGCGGGATGCCGAGCACCACGCCGACGCCCCAGTATTCGGCGGCGTACCCGAGGGTCGCCGGCGCGATCAGCCCGCCCACCTGCGCGAAGGTGAAGATGCCGTTGAAGAAGCCGGGGTGGTAGTAGGGGAAGCGTCGGCCGATGGCTTCGGCCACCAGCGGATAAATGCTGGCGAAGCCCGCGCCCACGAAGAAGGCTCCGGTGCCCGCGCCGAATCCGTTGTTCGTGGACATCAGAATGAGGCAGCCGAAAATGGCCGAGACCACGCTGCCCATCAGCAGGCGCGTGTGGCGCACGCGCGGCAGCACCGCGATGGCAATCAGGCGCCCGACCAGCAGAAAGAGAAAGTACAGCGCCAGCACCATCAGCGCGCCGGACTGGCTGAGCCCGACGCGGCGGATGAGGAAGATGGGGAGCCATCCGGCGATCGACCACTCATTGCCGAACTGAACGAAGAGAAGCAGTCCGAAAAGGATGGCGCCGGGGCTGCGGAAATCGGCCAGGACCTCGCGCAGGGAGCGGTGCGCGCCTGCCGCGGTGGCGATGGGGGCGCGGGCGTAAAGGACGGCGAAGATGCCGGGCACGGTGGCCATCAGGATGAGGATGCTGGGGACGGTGTACGCGTAGAAGGTGCCGGCCACCAGCAGGGTCGCGGCCAGGCACCCGATGCCGTACCAGATGCCGCCGATGACCACCGTGGCGGCGGCTTCCCGCTGGAAGCGCGGGGAAATCCCGTGGAACAGGGCGACGTTGGCCAGTCCGGCGCCGCCGCCGAGCGCCAGCAAACCGGCCGCCCGCAGCCAGTTGGATCCGGCGTCCGGCAGGGGAATCAGGGCCAGGAAGAAGAGCGCGGCGCAGGAGAGCAGGCATCCGGCCACCAGCAGGAAGCCCAGTCCGCGGCGCAGGCGGATCGGTTCGGCGAGGCGGGTGGCCAGGATTATCCCCACGGCCAGGCTCAGGAAGTAATTGCCCACCACGATGAATTCGGGGGGGTCGCGATGGTAGCCCCAGGCGGGGAGGATCGCGCCCAACAGGGCGAGCAGGAAACCGGAAAGAAGAAATCCGGTCAGCATTTTGCCGCTCTGGGGCGCGGCTCGGCCGGGGATCTCGCCTGCGAAAGTCACTGCCTTCGATTGTAGCCGCTACAAGGGTGGTTGCGGGCGCGGCTCTGGAATCCGGGATTGCGGATTCCGATTCCTGTAGGAAGTGGACGGTGCCTTCACGGAATCAATCACTTGGCCGTGGCACGTGACGTGCAACCGGATGGTTCGGGTCTGTTTAGAGATTCGATCGCTTTGGGAAGTTGCCTCGTCTGGGCTTCCGCCCCGCGCCCCGCCATCCGGGCCGCGGGGTTTTTTTTGTGTGCCCTTTGATAAACTGGGATTCCAACCGAAACATGACGGGACTTTACGCTCGATGGATGGAACGGTGGGAGCGTGATCTCGCCACCCGCGACACGAACCGGAAGGTTTTGCCATTCGACTGGGGTACGGACTGGCTGCACAGCATCGGATTCCCCGGGATTCCGGCGCACACCAACGGCGATTCGGCGGACTGGATGGAGCGGTTCGTGAGCGAGGCGCTGGCCGACAGCGACCGTTTTTTCGCGTACGAACCGGTGCGCGACTACCGCCTTTCGCAGGGCGAACTCACGTTCACCAGCGCCGTGCGCAGCCGGTACCCGGAGAACAACACGGTTCGCGCGCTGTGGTTCCCGACACCGAAGGATCGCGGGCGGGCGCTGATCGTGCTGCCGCAGTGGAACTCGGGGCCGGACGGCCACGTGGGGCTGGCGAAACTGCTCAACCGCTTCGGCATCAGCGCGCTGCGCATGACGATGGCGTACCACGCCGAGCGCAGGCCCGCGGAAACCGCGCGCGCCGATTACCACTGCTCGGCGAACGTGGGACGGACGATTCACGCGTCGCGGCAATCGGTGATCGATGTGCGGGCGTGCATCGACTGGCTCGAGCAGCAGGGTTACCAGCGGATCGGGGTGCTGGGCACGAGCCTGGGATCGTGCGTGGCGTTCATCGCGGCGGCGCACGACACGCGGTTGCGCGCCGGCATCTTCAACCACGTGTCGATGTACTTTTCCGACGTGGTGTGGACCGGGCTTTCGACGAAATACGTGCGCGACAGCTTCGCGGGCAACGTCTCGCAGGATGAGTTGCGGCGCTACTGGAGCCTGATCAGTCCGGCGAGCTACCTGGATCGCATGCACGGGCGCGAACTTCGCAGCCTGTTAGTGTGGGCGAGCCACGACAGCACGTTCCTGCCGGTGTATTCCAGGCAGGTGCTGGAGCACTTCCGCGAAAAGAAGCTGCCGCACGAGGTGTTTCACCTGCCGTGCGGCCACTACACCACCGGGCAGTTTCCCTTCAACCTGATGGACGGGCTGGCCATGTGCCGGTTCGCGGCGCGCCATTTGTAACTCGATCATTGCATTTGGCTGAAGGCTCACACACCGTGGTGGTGCGTATTGACAGATCGGGCCGCCGATGAGAGCATGTTCGTATCACTGAAGAAGGAGGTGGTCCAGCACAATGGATAGTAGTAAACAACCGCAAGAGGTGGCCGACTGTTAAAGTCGCGCCTCTACCGTAGCCGGCGCCCGCTTCAGTGGCGGGGCCAAGTTCCTGTGGACCGGCTGCCTCTTGCGTAGCTAAGAAGCCTCAGGTATCTCCAAGGCTAACGACCCCCGTGTTCCCCTGGGAGCACGGGGGTTTGTGTTATGATGAAAGTCTCGGAAAGGATCCCCAGTAAGAAAATGAAGGCTGGTATTCACCCCGCATACAACGAACTGAATGTGATCTGCGCCTGCGGGCATACGTTCAAGACGCGGTCGACGCACAAGGGCGATATTCGCGTGGAAATCTGCTCGTCCTGCCACCCTTTCTTCACCGGACGCCAGAAGCTGATGGACACCGCCGGGCGCATCGACCGGTTCGAGAAAAAGTACTCGAGCACCCGCGGCAAGAAGGCAGCGCTGGTCAACCGGTAAGCTCGCGAATTCCATCCGGAAAACACGAACGGCAGGCGGATCGCCTGCCGTTTTCGTTTTTTTGGCCGCTTGGAGGAAAGCCGCCCGGCTCACTCGGACTTCAGCGAGGCCATATCGATGGAGAAGCGGTACTTCACATCGGAGCG
>JAFDVU010000149.1 GCA_018268835.1 Acidobacteriota bacterium
GTCATCCGGCGTGTACGCCGGATACGCCTGCCCCGTGAGCCCGTCCAGCTTGCGAATGCTCCCGTCATTCACCACCAGTCCGCCCTGGAAATCCGGCACCATCGCATACGGGTACCCCACATTCGCCGACCATGAAGTCAGGCCGTCGCTGGTGATCGCCTGCACCGTTCCATCGCCCTGGAACGCGAACACGTCGGCCACTCCGCTTGCGCTGGGCACGGCGGGCGTGATCGAGAGCACACCCGATCCATTCCCCGGATTGGACCAGATCACCGTGCCCAGCGGCAACGCGTCGGCATACACGGTCACGTCGGCGGTGGCGCTCCCCGCCGTGATGGTCACGTGCCCGGGGCTCAGGGCTGTCAATTCCGGCGGGTACGCGCTCGACAGGCTCACCACGGCGCTGTCGCTCGATGTCCAGGTGAGCCCCGTCGCGGGTTGCCCGTCGGCCCCGGTTGCCTGCAGCGTGCGGACCTCGCCCACCACCAGATTCACCGTGTCCGGCGCCAGTGTCACGCCGTCGCTTCCGGTGGTCCGCGGGCTGAAGCGGAGTGCGTTGCTCCAGACCCCATCCTGCCGCACGCGCGCGACTCCTTTGCGGGCATCCGGCGGCACGGCGGCGACAATCTCGGTGTCGCTCCACCGCTCCACGCGGGCCTCGACGCCGCCCAGCAGGAGGCTTCCACTCCCACGCTCCGAACCAAATCCGCTGCCCGCGATGGTGACGGTACCAGACGGCTCAGGCGCAGCCGGTGTAGTGCTCGCGATATGCAGTGTTTCCACGGTGAAGGAAACGGGGTTGCTCCATGTCGCTCCGGCCAGGACCCGCACCTTGCCCGTCATGGCGCCAGGGGCGACCCGCGCGACGATCTCCGTGTCACTCCATCGTTGGACAATAGCGGGGACAGTACCCAGCCAAACCCGCCCTTGCCCCTGCGAGTCGCCGAACCGCACGCCGCGGATCGTAACTTCGGTCTCCGGCTTGCCGCTGGGCGGCCAAACGCTGGCGATGGTTGCGGCGTCGACCGGGAATGACACAGGCCTTGACCAGTTTCCCCGCTGCTGCACGCGCACCACGCCGGACCGGGATTGCGCCGCCAGGGTTGCCACGATCCGGTCGTCGCTCCAACTTACGACTGTCCCATAAGCGGTTCCTAGCCAGACGCTGCCTTTGCGCTGCTCCGCTCCAAACCCGGAACCTGTGATGGTCACCTGTGTACCAGGGGACCCGCCACCTGGGGACACCGAGAGCACCCTCGGCAGGATAATCACCGTGAATGGCTTGCCCGGACTCGTCCTCCCGCTTGAGCTTACGGTTACATCTCCCGTGACTGCCTCTGGAGGCACCCGGACGGTTATCCGATCGTCGCTCCATTCCAGCACTGCGCCCGCGCCGATGCCGTGAAAGGACACCTGCCCGGCGTCCGGACTCTTGCCGAAGTTCGATCCGTAAATGGTAAGGGTTGTGCCAACCGCACCCGAGTTGCGTGACAGGCGGGAGATGGATGGGGACATTCCCTCACTGGCGACTGCGAGCGCAAGCCCTGGGGGGGGACGGAAAGGAGGGTCGCCAATAGGATAGCGGCAGTGGGAACGCCACTGCACGGTAGTGTGACTTGGTAATTGTTCATTAGATTTAGTAGTTCCAGATCTTATAGTACTTTAGTTCCAGCATCATCGCTTGTCAACGGAAATATTTCTACCGCAGCCATGCAGGGCACTCGCACGGGTCCCTTATCAGGCGATCCCCTGCTCCTCGAAGTGAACAGGCAGCGCGGAATTATTCGTTGGTGACTGGGTCCCGCCGGCGTATTAATAGACCTTCTTTGGCGGCAGTAAGTTCCCACCGGGGCGGGAGCGCGGCAGCGGTCGGTGCGGGAGAAGAAAACTCTCAGCCTATCCCCAGAGCTCATTCACCGGCATGAAGGGGAAAGGTCCGGTCTTGGGCACGTACTCGAAGCCGCGGCCGAAGGGATCGTCGTGGCGGACCGTGGTCCAGTCGATGCCCACGGCGGAGTAGATCGTCGCTTCGATGTCCTCGGCGTAGACGTAGCGGTTCTGCGACCAGCCGTAATCCACCACGTCGCTTCCCTTCGAATCGGTCTGGCCGATAATGGTGCCGCCCTTGATGCCGCCTCCGGCGAAGAAGGCGAACTGCTGCGGCCAGTGGTCGCGGCCGGCCGCGGCGGTGAGCGGTCCGACGGTGCGTCCGAATTCCCCAGCCATCACCACCAGGGTCGAGTCCAGCAAGCCGGCGCTCTTCAGATCGTTGAGCAGCGTGGAGAGCGCGTTATCGAGGATCTTGCCCTTGGCCGGGAGATTGGCGGCGGAGTAGATGTTCTGGTGCATGTCCCAGCCGTCGTTGCTGGTGATCTGGATGAAGCGCGTACCCTGGTCGGCCTTGAGGACCTGAGCCGCCACCAGCATGGCGTTGCCGAGTCCGCTGTTGCCGTAGCGCTGGCTTTCGGCGGCGGTGAAGCCGAAGGCCTGGTTCACCACCGGGTTGTACATGAGTTCCTTCGCCGCGCCGTAGAAGGAATCGTAATCGCTCATGGTCTGGCCGTTGGGACCGTTCACGCGCAGGTTGTCGTCCAGCGAGTGCATCAGTTGCAGGCGCTTCTCAAACCGCGCCTGCCCCACGGGGCTCGTGGTGTTGGCGATGCCGCCAGTGGAGGGAGTCACCTTGAAGGGGCCGTAGGCCGCGGGCAGGTAGCCCGGTCCCGCGCCGCCGGCCGAGTTGAGCGCCAGGAACGTGGGGAAGATCTGCGAAGGCTTGCGCTCCTTCTCCTTTTCGATGGCGACGATGCTGCCAATGTTGGGCGCGACGTTGCCGAGCGCAGCGAAGGGGTTGCGCCCGATCTGGATCCAGACCTGGGAGAGCGAGTGCACCACCGCGTGCGCGCGCATGGAGCGCACGATGGCGATGTCGCCGAGCATGGCGCCCAGGTTGGGCAGCAGCCCCATGGGCCAGAGTATGTTGTTGACGGTGGTGGGGTTGAAGCTGGTGGGGGTGGTTCCGCTCAGTTCCTTCAGATCGAACGTATCCACGTGGCTCGGCGCGCCGGCCAGCAGGATGAAGATCACGTTCCGCGCGGTGCCCTTGGGCGAGGCGCCGGAGGAGGTGGTGTCCGCCGCGCGCGCGTAGCGTTCGGCGAGGAAAGAGCCGGCCACGCCGGTGCCCACGACTTCGAAGAAGCGGCGCCGCGTCCAGTGCGGGCGATTGAAGAAGGCCTGGCTGGTCCAGGGATGCTGCCGCATCCAGCGGTTGATCTTTTCCTGTTCGGGACTCATGGATGCGCTCCTTCGCCTAGTAGTTGTAAATGAAATCGACCTTGTTGAACAGCGACCACGCGAGGTCCTGGATGGCCTGGTCGCGCGCCGTGCCGCTGGCCGAAGGGATGGCCGAGGATGCCTTGGCCATCTCGTCGCTGGAGGGGTAGCGCGAGAGGATGTTCAGGTACAGAAGGTTGACGATGCCGCCCGCGTCCAGGCTGCGCGCCCGCAGCAGAAGCTGGTTGGCGCTGTTGCCGGTGAGCGCCAGACGCTGCTCCACGATGGCGCTGTTGTTCATCAGGTTCAGCGCCTGCAGGATGGAGCCTTCGTACTTGCGCGGTTGGTCGTCGCGGTTGCCGCGCAGGAACGTATCGAGGAAAACGTTGGTGGTGCCTTCGGTGTTGACGACGTCGGGGAACTGCATGGCGAAGCTGACCTTGCCCAGGCCGAGATCGGTGTAACCGGCCACCGAGTAACTGGGATAAGTGCCGCTCGATTGCGCCATGGCGTCCACGATCTCTTCGCCCCACAGGCGGCGCACGAACTTACGCGCGAAGTAAGGTTCCCACGCGGCGCTCCACTGGCCGTTGTAGCGGCTGGAGAGTTGGTAAGTATCGCTGTTGGCGATCTCGCGCATGGTCGCTTTCAGGTTGTAGCCGCTATCGATGAAGTGCTGGGCCAGCGCGTTGAGCAGGCGCGCGTTGGAGGGCTGCAGGGTCCACGGCGCGCGAGGAGGATTATCCGGGTCCTGGCGCAGAGGATCGAAGGTGTCCGGCGGGTCCACGATGCCGCGTCCGAAGAAGTAGGCCCACAGGTAGTTGACGGTGGCGCGGGCGAACTGGAAATCCCCGGTTATGTTGCGGGCCAGCGCGGTGCGGTAGGTTTCCCCGGATTTCGGCGTATTGCCGTTAAAGATGTACTGCGGCGCGACGTAGAAGCACGGCTGCCCGGCTTTGCACCCGGTGGGCGCCTGGCGCGAAGGGCGGTTCCCGGTGGTGGTGTTCAGCGTGTAGTCCGCCGTGTAGTTCTTCTGGTTGTCGAGCAGGGACCAATAGTAGACGTTGGCGTTGGCCGGATCCACCGGTGTGCGCGCCGCGCTGGTGTGAGAGAGGAAGGAGGCGAGTTGCCACGCCTGGTAGCGGGTGACCCCCTGGCCCCATAGACTGAGCCCGTCGAGGTGGCCGCGTCCGCTGTGACACAGGAGGCAGTTGACGTGGCTGATCCCGAGGAAAATGTCGAAGGTGTCGGCCGTCATCTGGTCCATGACGTCCTGCGCCGGGGCACCGTTGAACACCACGCTGCCGACCAGGAAATTCGCCGGACCGTCGTTGTAGGTATTGGTGCTCGCGATATCGATCATCTCGGCCGCCATCTGGTTGTAGGGCTTGCCGTTGGCGAGCGAATCCTTGATCCACTGGTAGAAGGCGTTGCGGCCCTGTGCAAACCGGGTGACGCCGCTGGACGGGCGGGTGACGGTGTTGCGGTACATGTCCCCGAAGAACATGGTCCACTTGTCCACCCATTCGGGCGAGGCGAGGAGTTCCTCGATCAGCTTCGCGCGCTTATCCGGGGAATTGTCGGCCACGAACGCGAGCACGCGGTCGGACTTGGGGATGCGGCCGGTGAGATCGAGCGTCGCGCGGCGGATGAATTCCCAATCGGTGGTGCGCGGCGCGGGTTGGATGCCGTTGGCCTGCAGGTCGGCGAAGATGTAGGAGTCGATCGATCCGGCGGCGTGTTGCTGATCGAAGTTGTAGGTGCGGCTGCCGCCGGGGACGTAGCCCAGCATGGCGGTCACGCCCTCGGTCAGGCGGGTGAGCTGGTGCTGGCCGCGGACCACGCCACCGCGGCGCAGGGCTTCATTCACATAGAGTTCCCGCTGCGCGCCGAAGTAGGGGCAATCGGCGTGGCTCAGCGTGGAAAGGTCGGGAGCAGTGCCGGCAGACTCGCCGGTTTGCGCGGGCAGAGGCCCGGCCGAGAGCGCTAGCGAGATCGCGGCCAAGAGAGTCAACCGCTTAGGCGACATCAAAGATCCTCCGAGCGCGGCGTTGCGCCCTTTTCAGATATTCTAAACCCCGTAAGTCTCATTAGTTCCATTAAAGTTTCGTAAGCCGGTACTATTGGCTTTTTCAACGCGGGTGGAACCGGCCGGAACGGGGTTTAGAATGGCATCATGATTCAACCGACGGGGTGGCGGGCGCTGGTCCTGGCTGTGGGGATGGCTGGCCTGTGCGCCGGGCAGACTCTCAGCAATCAGGCACTTTCCGGGAAATACTACTTTCGGTATATCTCCCTCGGCACCAGCGGCACGACGCCGGCGAGCCTGACCGATCCGCGCAGCCTGATCGGCACCATGACCTTCGACGGAGCGGCGGGATATACCTTCACCGGACAGCAGGTGATCGGAGCAGGCTCCGCAACCGCGGTGAGCGGGAGGGGGTCTTACACGGTCGATCCCGGCGGCTTCGTTTCGCTGGATAGCCCCTTGCGCAGCCCGGCGAAGGTGAACGCCCGCTACGGTCCCGAAGCCCTGCTCGGTTCCTCCACGGAGACCTCGGACAATACCTTCGACCTGTTTGTGGCGATCCCGGCGGCGGCTTCGGCGGCGGCGCCATCGGGTCCGTTCACGGCCGTCAGCCTGGAGTTCCCCGGCGGATCGACCGACAACATGCGAGCCAGCCAGTTCAACCTGCCGGTCACGGGCGCCGGAGCGCTGGCGGCGATTACGGTGACCGGGCACGCCGCCAACCTGGGCGGCAGCGTGCAGACGCAGACGGTGAGCGGCGCGTCCTACACGGCGAACGCGGACGGCAGCGGCACGCTGAACCTGGGCGCCGCATCGAACGCGCAGTTGCTGAGCGGCAGCCGGACGGTGTACGTGTCGGCGAGCGGCAACATCCTGCTGGGCGGATCGACCGCGGCGGGCGCGCACGACATCCTGATCGGGGTCAGGGCGATGAGCGGCGTGACCGCGGCGAGTTGGAACGCGACGTTCTGGGGCGCGGGACTGCGCGTGGATTCCAGCGCGGTCGCCGGCTACGCGGGCAGCGTCGCGGCGCGCGGCGGGGGCAAACTTACCTGGACCAAACGCATGAAAGCGCTGGGCTACGGGCGGTTCGATTTCACCGGGATCAATGCCTATTCGCTGGGCGCGGACGGCACCGGCACGGTGGAATTGACCTTGGCCGGGCTGGGCGCCTCCGGCAAGGCGTTCGTGGGGGTAGCGGTGAACAATTCCGACCCTTCGGCCTACGAGATCTATTTCGGCACGCAGGTGCCGCAGTTGAGCGGCAGCGGGGTGTTTCTCAACCCGCTGGGCGTGGTCAATGCGGCCAGTTCCGCGCCTCCCGGGAACCCGATCTCCCCGGGGCAGTTCGTAACCCTGTACGGCACCGGCCTGGCGGCGGGGAACGCCACCGCCAAGCCGCCGTATCCGGCTCAGTTGAACGGGGTTACGGTGCAGGTGAACGGCAAGGCCGCGCCTATCTACTTTGTCAGTCCGGGGCAGATCAACTTCCTGGTGCCGTACGCCACCGGCAGTTCCACGGCCACCATCGTAGTGCAGAATAACGGCGTGAACTCCAACCCGGTGACGGTGCCGGTAGCGGCGACCGCGCCCGGCGTTTACACGCTGGATCAGAGCGGGAGCGGGCCGGGCGCGATCCTGCACGCGGATTACTCGGTAGTGGACGCCTCCAACCCCGCCGCCGCGGGCGAGACCGTCCTGATCTACCTGACCGGCATGGGCACGGTCTCGCCCACGCTGGCCGACGGCACTGCCGGCACATCGGGGACACTGTATCGCGCGACGAACAGCAACATCACGGTTTTGGTGGCGGGCAAACCGGGAACGGTCCTGTTCAACGGGCTGGCGCCGGGGTATCCGGGACTGTACCAGATCAACGTGACGTTGCCCGCGCCGCTGGCCAATAGCGGAGCGCTGCCGCTGGCCATCCAGACGGGGAACGCGTATCACGACCAGGTGGATATCGCGATCAGGTAAACGGGAATGGGACGGGCGGGGTTTGCGCGCGCCGCACTGTATAATGAGAATGTAGAGTCAAGAGGTTCTGTGTCCTTACGCGCGTATTTCCGTCTTTTCACCCACACGCAATTGATGCCCATCCTGGAAAACGGCGAGGAAACCCTCGTCGGCGGCCAGGCCGTGATTGAGGGGGTCATGATGCGCGCGCCACACAGTTACTGTGTGGCGGTGCGAAAGAAGGACGGGACCATGGTCACGCAGGAGCAGCCGCTGCCGCGGCTCTCTGAAAGACACCCGATCTTCAAGCTGCCGGTGCTGCGCGGCGTGGGCACGCTGTTCCAGGCCATGTCGCTGGGCATGAAGGCGTTGAAGTTCTCCGCCGACGTCAACATGGAGGACATTCAGGAGGAAGAGAAGGCGCGCGACCCCAAGGCCAAGGAAGTTCCGGGATGGGTGATGACGGCCAACGTGGTGGTCTCCCTACTGATGTTCATCTTCATGTACAAGTTCATCCCGCTGGCCGTGGCCACGTGGTTGAAGGGTATTTTTCCGGTATTGAACGAGCGCATCCCGTTCAACCTGGTGGACGGGATGGTGCGCATGCTGATCTTCCTGGGCTTCATGTGGGGCCTGTCCTATATGAAGGACATCCGGAGGGTCTTCGAGTATCACGGCGCGGAACACAAGGTGGTATTCAACTTCGAATCGGGCAAGCCGGTGACGGTGGAGAACGCGCAGCGCTTCACCACCTTTCATCCGCGCTGCGGGACCAGCTTCCTGTTCGTGGTCATCATCGTTTCCATCGTTTTCTACACGTTCATTCCCTTCGACGGCTTCGTGGGCAAGCTGCTCTCGCGCATCGCGCTGCTGCCGGTGATCGCGGGTGTGAGCTACGAACTGATCCGCTTCGCGGCCAAACGGCGCGGCAGCGTGCTGGCCACCATGACCGCGCCCGGCCTGTGGCTGCAGCGCATCACCACCAAACCGCCCGCCGACGACCAGACGGCGGTGGCCATCCGGGCTCTGGAGGGCGCGATGGCGCTCGAAGAGCGGCAGGGTGGCGAACTCGTCATCGCGTAAATCCCAACCATGCAATTCGCCTCCAAGCTTGAACAGCTCGAGAAGCGGTACGAAGAGCTGACCCAACAGATGGCCGACCCCGCCGTGATCGGCGACTCCGACCAGTACCGCAAGGTCACCAAGTCCCAGAGCGAGCTTTCCGAAATCGTGGCCAAGTACCGCGAATGGAAGAAAGTTGAGGACAGCCTGAGCCAGGCGCGCGGCATGCTGCAGGAGTCTGATCCGGACATTCGCGGCATGGCCGAGGCGGAGGTGGAGCAACTCGAACCCGAGCTCAAGGAAATCGAGGAACAGCTCAAGATCCTGCTGCTGCCCAAAGATCCCAACGACGAAAAGAACGTGGTGCTCGAAATCCGCGCGGGCACCGGCGGCGACGAAGCTACGCTGTTCGCGGCGGAAATCTTCCGCATGTACATGCGTTACGGCGAAACCCAGCGCTGGCGCTTTGAAATCACCAACAGCAGCGAATCGAGCGTGGGGGGCCTCAAGGAAATCATCGCGCTGGTCAGCGGCGAGAAGGTCTACAGCAAACTCAAGTACGAAAGCGGCGTGCATCGCGTGCAGCGCGTGCCGGTGACCGAGCAGCAGGGCAGGGTGCACACGTCGGCGATCACGGTGGCGGTGCTGCCGGAAGCCGACGAGGTGGAAGTCAAGCTCGACCCCAAGGACATCCGCATCGATACGTTCTGCTCTTCGGGTCCGGGCGGACAGAGCGTGAACACCACGTACTCGGCGGTGCGCATCACGCACCTGCCGACCGGGCTGGTGGTCTCCTGCCAGGACGAAAAGAGCCAGATCAAGAATCGTGCCAAGGCCGAGCGCGTGCTGCGCTCTCGCCTTTACGAGATGGAATTGGAGAAGCAGCAGGCGGCGCTGGGCGCCGAGCGGCGCGCGATGGTGGGCTCGGGCGACCGCAGCGAGAAGATCCGCACCTACAACTTCCCGCAGAACCGCGTGACCGATCATCGCATCGGGCTCACGCTGCACCAGCTCGACTTCGTGATGGACGGCAAGCTGGAGCAGGTCATCGATGCGCTGACCACCCACTATCAGACCGAGAAGCTGAAGCACCAGAACGAGGAAGTCGAAAAGTCCACCGTCTGAGGGGCGCACTCGTGACCGTAGGGACCGCGCTGGCGCAGGGCACGCGGCTGCTGGAAGACGGCGGCATCGCGGCGGCCCGGTTGACCGCGGAGATCCTGTTGGGATATGCCATGCGGGTGGAGCGCGTCTACCTGTTCGCGCACCCGGAGCGGGACCTTTCCGAAATCGAGTGGCTGCACTACGGGCGCTACCTGCACGAACGGCTGCGGGGCAAGCCCACCCAGTACATCACCAGGCGGCAGGAGTTCTACGGACGCGAGTTCCGCGTGACGCCGGACGTGCTGATCCCGCGCCCGGAGACTGAGCACGTGGTGGAGGTCGCGCTGGAGGCGGCGAAGGGTGCTCGGCGCGTGCTGGATATCGGCGCAGGCAGCGGCGCACTGGCCGTCACACTGCAACTGGAGACGGGCGCGGAGGTATGGGCGACGGACGTCTCCGCGGCGGCCGCCCTCGTGGCCGCGGAGAACGCCGGGCGGCTGGGCGCGCGCGTACAGTTCGTAGTATGCGATCTGATGGGCGCGATCGCCGGCGCCTCGATGGACGCGATCGTCTCGAACCCGCCTTATGTGCCGCTCACGCAGCGCGAGTCCTTACAGCGCGAGGTGCGCGATTTCGAGCCGGGCGTCGCGCTGTTCGCCGGGGAGACCGGGTTCGAGTTGTACGACCGCATTACGGCCGACGCGCCGCGCGTCCTGCGCGCGGGCGGCTGGCTGGTGATGGAACTGGGGTTCGGCAGCCTGGCGCACGTCGAAGGGCTGCTGGCGGACTGGCGCGAGGTGCGGGTGGTGCCGGACCTGGCCGGCATCCCGCGCGTGATCGCCGCCCGGCGGGGTTAGTCAATACTGCGCCAGTTCCTCGAAATCCACGTTGCCGCCGGAGAGGACGATCCCGGCCGAGCGGATTCCGGGCGGCAGTTTACGGAACAGGACCGCGGCCGCGGGGACGGCGCCGCTCGGTTCCACCAGGATCTTCAGGCGCAGCAGCAGGAACTTCACCGCCGCGCGGATTTCGTCTTCGCTGACCAGCAGGATGCTCTCGGCGAGCGCTCGGATCACCGGAAAGGTCAGTTCGCCTGGCTTGGGCGCGCGCAATCCATCGGCGATGGTATCCGGGTGGACAGCCACGCGGCCCCCGGACTGCATCGAAAGGTACGTGTCGTTGGCGCGCTCCGGTTCGGCGCCGAAGATGCGGATCGAGGGATTCATCGCACGGGCGATGGTGGCGCAGCCGGAGAGCAGCCCGCCGCCGCCCACGGGCGTGATCAGGGCGTCGAGCGGACCGCTGTCGGAGAGCAGTTCGAGGGCCGCGGTTCCCTGCCCCGCCATGATCAGCGGATGATCGAAGGGCGGGACCAGGGTCGCGCCGGTCTCCTTGAGGATCTCGTGGGCGATGGCTTCGCGGCTTTCGGTGAAACGGTTGTAAGTAACGATGCGGGCGCCGCGGGCGCGCGTGGCTTCCATCTTCGAGCGCGGCGCGTCCTCCGGCATGACGATGGTGGCGGGGACGCCGACGTGACGCGCGGCGATGGCGGTGGCCTGCGCGTGGTTGCCGCTCGAGTAGGCAACCACACCGCGGGCAAGCGCCTCGGGCGTCTGCGACAGCACCAGGTTGGCCGCGCCGCGGATCTTGAAAGCGCCGCCGCGCTGCAGGTTTTCGCACTTGAAGAAGGCGCGCACACCGGCTTCGGCGTCGAAGCCCGCCGACGTGAAGACCGGAGTGCGGCGCGCCAGCGGGCGGATGCGTTCAGCGGCGGCGCGCACGTCTTCGGGCTGAATCGGGAGAGTCATTCGATACGAGTCTAGCAGCCCGTGGTAATCGTCCTGTGGGATCGCGCAACCACGATTTGGCCTGAGAGCGAGGCGAGAGGAAGAGTCGATACTGGCTCATCTACGACGACGAACAACGAAGCTATCGGGCCAAGTCCTGGCTGCCCTAGGGGCTGCGGCGGCACCGGGCAATAGCCTTGTCGCAGTTCCTCTGAAATGTCCCGCATTGCTGTAGTCGCTGTTCCGCGCTCTTGCTCCGGCGGCGCTCGCAACGGGACCCACGCGATGATTACCACGGGCTGCTAGCCTGTGGCAGGCGCCTCGTGGGCGGCGCCGGGCGGCGCGTCCGCCTCCCGGCGGCTCCAGCGCGCCAGGTAACTTTCGGCCGCGATTTCGTCGAGTTCGCGATCGCGCTCCGCTTCCCATTCCTTGTAGCGGCGCTCGCGCAGCCGCTCGAGCAGCGTGGCGCGGCGGCGGGCCTCGAGCATGGATTCCTGGCGGACGGCCAACTCGGCGGCGGCGGCGGCGCGGTCGCGGGCGATGCGGGCTTCGTCGTTCTTCACTCGCAGCCGGAAATGGTCCAGGGCGGCGAGGTCGCTGCCCGCCACCGATCCCCACTGCCGCACCTGGATCTCGGCACGGATGCCGGCGGCTTCGGTCTCGGCGCGCTCGCGGTCGAGCGCCGCAACCGCGGCCGCCTGCCGGCGGAAACGCGCCTCCTCGAGTTCGAGTTGCTTGCGGCGCCACTCCAGCGCCTTTTCGAGCGGAAACCGAAAGGACTTCATCGCTCGTGCTTTCCGGCCACCGCAGGCAGCGCCTGCAGGCGGGCGGAGAGCTCCGTGAGACGGGCCAGGGTCTCATCGATCGGTGAGGTTGCGTGCGCGTCCTGGCGCAGAAAATCGAGCAGGTCCGGCCGCAACCGGATGCTGGCGTCGAGTTCGGCGTTGGAGCCGGCCACGTAGGCGCCGAGTTGGATCAGGTCTTCGGCTTCGCGGTAGGCGGCAAGCGCCGCGCGGATGCGCCGCGACGCCTCCTTCTGCGCCGGCGTGGCGATGGCGGAGGTGAGCCGGCTGACGGAGTGCAGTACGTCGATCGCCGGGTAGTGGCCCTGCGCGCCGAGTTGGCGCGAAAGGATGATGTGGCCGTCGAGGATTCCGCGCACGGCGTCGCAGATGGGCTCGTTGAAATCGTCGCCCTCGACCAGAACTGTGAAGAAGGCAGTGATCGACCCGCGGTCGAAGTTCCCGGCGCGTTCCAGCACCTTGGGCAGCAGGTTGAAGACGCTCGGAGTGTATCCCTTCTGACTCGGCGGCTCGCCGGAGGCGAGCCCGATTTCGCGCTGAGCCATGGCCAGACGGGTGACCGAGTCCATGACCAGGAGCACGTTGGCGCCCTGGTCTCGGAGGTACTCCGCCACGGCAAGCGCGACGAAGCAGGCGCGCACGCGCAGCGGCGCCGGCCGTTCGCTGGTGGCGCAGACCACGACCGAACGTTTGCGGCCTTCGGGACCCAGTTCGTTTTCGAGGAAGCCGCGCACTTCGCGATTCCGTTCGCCGATCATGGCGATCACGGTGACGTCGGCCGAATTGTGGCGCGACATGGAGCCGAGCAGCGTGCTCTTGCCCACGCCGCTGCCGCCGAACAAACCGATGCGCTGCCCCTTGCCGCAGGGCAGCAGGCCGTCGATCACGCGGATCCCGGTGACCAGCGGCTCGGTGATGTGGACACGGTCGAGCGGATTGGTGGGGGTGCCGTAAAGCGAATAGCTGTCGCGCACTTCGATTGCCGGCCCTCCGTCCATGGGCTTGCCGAAGCCGTCGATGACTCGTCCCAGCAGCCCCGGACCGACTTCGACGCGCGAATCCTCGCTGCGCGCCGCAACGCTGTCGCCCTGCTGCAACCCGTCAATCTCCTCGAGCGGCATGGAGAGCACGCGCCCGTTGCGAAAACCGATCACCTGGGTGCGGATACGGCGTCCAGAGCTGGTCGCCACCTCGCAGAAGTCGCCGATGGCGGCGCTGGGGCCGCGCGATTCCACCAGCAGCCCGACCACGTCGGTGACCTGCCCGGTCCAACGGTACAAAGGGATCCGTTCCAGGTCGGCAAGGTAGGGTTCCAGCGAGATGGGCCGGGTCATGCGAGCCTCCTCAGGCGGTCGGCGAGACCGCGCTCGATTTCGGCCAACTGCGATTCCACTCCGGCATCGAGGTTGCCGCGCGGGGTCTCGAAAATCAGGCTGCCGACTTCGTGCGAGGGATCGGGGACGATCTCGATGTTGCCGGCGCTCAGGTTCTGGCGCAGGCAGGCCGTCAGCGAGGAGGCGTGCGAAGGGTGGACCCGGACGCGCGCGATCTCATGCCCCTGCAGCTTAGCCAGGGCGCCCAGGATCAGGCCGTGCAATGCGTCAGGGTCGAGCGCGATCTCGCGGCGCAGGACGCGGCGGGCGATGGCCAGTGCCAGTTTGACCAGATCGGCCTCGGCCTGGGCGCGCAGGCGGGCGCGCAAGGAGGCAAGGTCGTCGATGGAGTGCGCCACGCGGTCCAGGGCGGCCTGCATCTCGGCCTGCGAGCGGCTCCTGCCGGCGGCTTCCCCTTCCCGGGCTCCCGCCGCGCGGGCTTCGCGCACACGCTGTTCGCACTGCTGCTCGGCCTGCGCCAGTTGCGTGCGCAGCGCGGCGGTTTCGCCGGGGGGAGCGGCCACGCCGGGAGCGGAAACGGCACCCGACGCCGCGCGCCAGACGACCGGCTCCACCCCGACCGGATCGCCCGGCTCCAGCACCTTACACGACATACTGCTCTCCGACAGCTCCCTTCAAGCTGAGAACGCCCTCGCTTTCCAGTTGCCGCACCAACGCGATGATGTTCTGCTGCGAGCCCTCCACTTCCTTGATCTTGATGGGGCCGAGCGCTTCCATGTCCTCGCGCAGCATATCGGCGCCGCGCTGCGACATGCATCCGAGCACGTGGTTGCGCAACTGTTCGCTGGTCCCCTTGAGCGCCACCGTGAGCACCTTGCGGTCCACCTTCGCCAGAACTTCTTTGAGCCCCATGGGATCGATCAGGAGCAAGTCCTCGAACACGAACATGAGGTGGCGGATGGTTTCGGCGAGGTTGGTGTCCTGCTGTTCGATGTGGTCGATGATCTCGCGGCTGGAGGCCGAGTCGAGGCGATTGAGCATCTCGGCCACGGCGCGTACGCCACCGTAGGATTCGCGGCTGAATTCGCCGAGGGCTTTGAGTTTCTGACCGATCACGCCGGCGATCTTCAGGATGATCTCGGGAGAAATCTGGTCCAGGCTGGCCATGCGCAGCGAAACATCGGCCCGCAGGGCCGCCGGCAGCGAGGTCAGCAATGCCGCCGCCTGCGAGTAGTTGAGGTGGGACAGCACCAGCGCGATGGTCTGCGGATGCTCGTTGTGAATGAACTTGGCCAACTGCTGGGGATCGGCTTTCTGGATCGCATCAAAGGAGGACGCCTCCGAGCCGAGCGCTTTGGCGAGACGGTCCAGCAGGCGCTTGGCCTGGTCGGGATCGAAGGCGCGCAGCAGCAGTTTTCGCGCGTACTCGATGCCGCCGCGCGCCACGTAGTCGCCGGCCGTGCTGAGATGGTGGAATTCCTCGAGCACGGCTTCGGCCTGCTCGGCGGAAATCGCCGTGATACGGGCCACCTCGCGGCTGATCTTCTGAATCTCCTCTTCGTTCAACTGCTGGAGCAATTGCGCACTGCTCGTCTCGCCCAGGACCACCAGGAGCATTGCCGCCTTGCGCAGGTTGCTTGGCCGCTCCCCGCCATCGCCCTTCTGCCCGCCCACGTTTTTGGCCACGTTCATGATCATCGTCGCGGTCCCCCAATGCGATCAGGCTTCTTCCTCACGGATCCAGCTTTTGAGGATCTGGACGGAGACGTCGGGTCCGCTTGCGATCTTCTCCCGCAGGTGTTTGGCGAAGACCTCCGCCTTCTTGGTGATCACGGGAGCGAGGTTGAGAGTTGCCAGTGCCTGTTGATCCATGTGTTTCTGCAGCGCCTCGCGCTCGGCGAGTTGATCTTCAATCCGCTTCTCGACACTCGCGCCGGATTCACCCGCCTCCAGCGCCGCGGTTCCGGACTGCGCCCCTCCGGCGGCAATCGCGCCGGGTACCGACGGCGCGCCTTTGCCGGTCTTATGGCGCCGGCGCAGCAGCAGGAAGGCCATCGCACCCAGAACCAGCACTCCGGCCCCGGCGCCCACCATGTTGAGCTGCTTCCGATCGAGTTTGACGGGGCCCGCGCCGAAGGAGACCGGAGCCTTCCCTCCAGGGGCCGGGGCGGTCGTGGGCGGCGCCGGCGGTTCGATCAGCAGCGTGTTCTCAAAGGGCAGGGTCTCGATGACCAGTTGATCGCCGCGTTGTTCGTTGATACCGGTAACTCCGGCAACCAGGTCGCGGATGACCTTCAACTTCTCCGGAGGAGGCGGCACCAGCACCCGCTGGAACCCGTTCCCGTTCTTCTGCCAGGTCAGGTCCTGATCTACCAGGACGGCGAGCGAGAGGCGGCGGATCGATCCCGCCGGCAGGCGGGTCTTCTTCACGGTGCGCGACGACTGGTAAGTGATGTTCTCTGTCGAGCGGGTGACACGGCTGGAACCGGACGCCGGGCGCGACGTGGGACGCGGCAGGCTGGATGCGGTGCCGGGAACTCCTGCGGCTCCGGCGGACGAACCGGCGCCGTCCTCGGTCCGCTGCGAACTGACCATCACGCTGCGCGCCGGATCGAAAAGCTCTTCGCTCTGCTCGCCGCCGGAGAAATCGCACTCCACACTGACCCCGGCACGGAACTTTTCCGGCCCGAGCAGCGGCCCCAGGGTGGAGTTGATCTTGGCGATCAGGTCGGACTCGATCTGGTGGCGGTACTCCAGGGTAGCTTCGGAGGGTTCGGTCCCGTCGAGGGAGCCACTGGCCTTGGGCCGTCCGAGGAGGTTGCCGTTCATGTCGAGCACGCTGACCGCGTCGGGAGACAACCCCTCCACCGCGCTGGCCACCAGGTGGTCGATCGCGATGACATTCTGCGGCGCCAGTTTCCGGCCGGGCTTCAACCGCACCAGGACACTGGCCTTGGCCGGTTGCTGCGCCTCGAGATACACGGATTCCTTGGGAAACGTGAGGTGGACGCGGGCCTGTTCCACTTCGGACAGCGCCATCACCGTACGTTCCAGTTCGCCCTCGAGCGCGCGCCGGTAGTTGATGTGTTCAGTGAACTCGGTGGCGCCCAGGTTCGCTTTGTCGAAAAGTTCGAAGCCGACCCGCCCGGTTTTGGGCAGGCCCGCCGCGGCCATGGTCAGGCGTAGTTCGTTCAGCCGGACCGAGGGCACCAGCACGGAAGCGCCGTTATCGGTCAAACGATACTCGGCCCCGCTCTCCTTGAGCTTCTGGACGATTCCGGAGGCATCCTCGGCGGCGAGATTGGTGAACAGCGGCTTGAAGTCCGCCTCTTTGCGCCATTGGAGGAGGGCATATAGGCCACCGACGACGAGCACGGCGGCGGCCAGCATCGTGATCCGCTGCCGGGTGGACAGGTTGGCCAGGACTTTTTTCATGGCTGCGTCACCGGGGTAGAGTCGGCCCCAAACCCATACATCGGCGGAATCAGCGGGGAAGGATAGAGGGGAGGGCAGAGAATTGCGCGGCGCCGCGGACTACATCTGCATGCGCATGATTTCCTGGTATGCGCTCACGGCCTTGTTGCGCGCCTGCATGAACAGGTCGAAGGAGAGTTCGGCCCGCTGGGTGGCCAGGATCGTGGTGTGGAGTTCCTCTCCCTCGCCCGACAGGAATTTTTCGACCGCCGTCGAAGCACTCCGGCCGGCCGCTTCCACGGTTTCGACCGCCGAGGAGAGCACGTCCTTGAAGTTCGTTCCCCCGGATGGCTGCCCCGCCGGGCGGATCGCATCCGGCAGGATTGAGGGAGAGATCGGAAGTATCGGCGCGGCCATAGTGTGCCTCAACGCATCAAGTCAATCGACCGCTGAATCATGTCCTTTACTGCGGAAATGGCCGAGATGTTGGCCTCGTAGCCGCGGGCCGCGCCCATGAGATCCACCATATCCTCGGCGACGTTGACCTTCGGGAACGCGACGTAGCCGTCCTTGTCGGCGTCGGGATGACCGGGCAGATAGCGCCGATCGGGTTCGCTCTGATCGACCACGATCTCGGAAACGGCGACCCCACTGGAATCGTTGAGTTGCGCGCCGAATAAGGAAGCGAACGGCGATTCGGGGCCGGCGGTTTGAAAGACGGCGTCCTTGCGGCGGTAGGGCCCCCCTTCGGGAGTGCGCGTCGTCTCCGCGTTGGCCAGGTTTTCCACCAGCAGTTCGGCGCGCTGCCGTTGCGCCGCCATACCCGAGGCGCCCACCGATAACACACTGAAAAGGCTCATCCGCTCCTCCCTTCTTCAATCGCCGAACGGACCACGCGGATCTGCGCCCGCATCAACTGCGAGGCCACGTTGAAGCGAAGAGCGGTCTCCGAGAGCATTCGCGCCTCGCGGTCCAGACTGACGTTGTTACCGTCGTTCTTCACGGCAAGTCCGGACACTTCCGCCGGCTGCGCCGACAACCCGGATGCCTGCCGGAACTCCTGCTCAAAGTCAATGTCGCGAGTGTGGTAGCCGGGCGTATCGGCATTGGCGATGTTGGAAGCGACCAACTTCTCACGCGTGCTCAACAGGTCCATGTACCGTTCGAGTTGTCCGGCGATACCGTCCAGCATGTTACCAATCCCAATGCACGCCGCCAGCCGCTTGGAAGCCTCGAAGAATCAACACTTCGGCCACACCGCTCGCGACCAAAAATCGTCGCGGCGGCACGGATTTGCCGCGACGGGGCAGATTTCGCGCGCCCCCGACAAAAAAATCTTAATGCGAATCAAATCAATTACTTGGATTTTTGCTCAGAGCACACTCCGAATAGAAAAAGATAAGTTCGGATGCAGAGGGAGCGGAGCAAGTTGGGCGCTCCCCACAGTGACAGATGCCGACTGACCCGATCATTATCATCATTGGCGGTTCGTGGATCTAAGCTGCTTCTAACCTCGCGTCTTCCACAGGCGCGCTCAGACACCATTCCCCTCATTTGAGGGGGACCTAAAACAAAATGAAAGCTGGTACTATTCTTTGGGGATATTCCACACAAGAGGGAATTATCCCCAAAGAATACCAGGGGTTCTTCGATTCTCAGGTTTGCAGCGCGGACAAATTTGAAAGCAGTGAAGGTTCTTGCCTGCTGCGCACTGGTCATCCCGTTTGCCGGCACGGCGTCCAAACCGTCGCCAAAACCCGGAGCGGGCGAGATCGCGGCGGGGCCAAGGCAGAACCGGCGTACTCCCATCGTTGCGCTCTTGCGCGAGGGCAGCGAACGATTCCGCGCGGGCCACTACTCCGATGCACTGCAAACATTTGAAAAAATGCGCGTTATGGCCCGAGCTTCAGGCGTGGATGACCTGGCGGCGCGGGCTTCCGGGAACGTTGGCGGCTGCCAGTTCGCTCTGCACCAGTATCGCGCGGCACTTGGAACTTTCGTTGAGGCCATCCGCGACGCCCGGCGCGCGCATGACACTGCTGCGGCGGCAATATTCAATGCCAATATCGCGTCCTTATATTCGGAGATGGGCGAACTCGACGCCGCAGCCGAATGGACGCAGGCCAGCCTGCGCAGTCTCAGCGGGCAAGACCGCCGCGACAACGAGGCCAAGCTGCTGATCCCACTGGCCAGCCTGCGCGCCCGGCAGAAACGGATGACGGAGGCGCTGGCCCTTTTCCAGCGCGGGCTGGATGCCGCCGACCGCCAGGGCGACGTGGAACTCTACGCCAACGGCTGGAACCGGCTGGGCGAAGAGTACCTGAAACAGGATGACCTGGCTGCCGCCGAACGCCCTCTGCTGGAAGCCTACCGGATTCGCCTGCTCTACCACCTGCCCCTCGAAACCTCGTATCGCAACCTGGGATTGCTCCGGCTGGAACAGGGCGACCTGGAAGATGCCGGCGTGCTGCTGGACCGCGCGGTAGAACTCGCCCGCCGCGGGCAGGGCCCGATTCCAGCCTGGGATGTGTACCACCAGCGCGGCCGGGTGCGGATTGCGCAGGGCCGGCTGCGCGAGGCACTGGAAGATCTGCGGACGGCCTGGCGGCTGGCACGCGTCTGGCGCTGGAACATGCCGGCCGACGATACCGCGCAGGTTGGCACCGAAGGGTGGCTCGAAAAGGTCAACGGGGCGCTGGTCGAGGCCGGAAACCGTCTGTACCTGGAGACGCACGACCCGGCGCTGGCGCGGGAGACCTTCGAGGTAGCCGAAGAGAATCGCGCCGACAGCTTGCGCGCGCTCCTGGCGCGGCACACTGGCGGTGCGGATTTTCCTCCAGCCTACTGGGAGGCGTTGGCGCGCCTGCAGCGCGCCGAAGTCCTGGCACTGCGTTCCCCGGATCGGACCGCGCTGGAGGCCGCCGCCGGGGCGCGCGC
>JAFDVU010000014.1 GCA_018268835.1 Acidobacteriota bacterium
CGCGCGGCCGGGCGTTCCACGGCGCGTTTGAGCTTGGCGATCTCCTCTTCGGAGAGGTGGCGGAATTCGCCGGGCTTGAGCGGGCCCAGATCGAGCGGGCCGATGCGCACCCGCTTGAGTTTTTCCACTAGCTTGCCAAAGTGTTTGAACATGAGGCGGATCTGGTTGTTCCGCCCTTCAAAGAGCCGGACCTCGTACCAGGGATTTTCGGCGCGGCGAAGCAGTTTGAGTCCGGCGGGCAGGGTGCGGCGGCCCATGATGGGGACGCCGTCGCGAAACCGCTGCGCGTCGTCTTCGGAGAGTTCGCCGGTGACCTTGACCAGGTAGGTCTTGGCCATGTGGGTGTGGGCGGAGGTGATGCGGTTGGCCAGGTCGCCGTCGTTGGTGAGCAGCAGCAGGCCCTCGCTGTGATAGTCGAGGCGGCCGACCGGGTAGACGCGCTCCCTGACGCCGCGCAGCAGGTCCATGACGGTGCGGCGGCCCTCGGGGTCGGTGACGGTGGTGACGCAGGAGTCGGGCTTGTGCAGCGCGAGGTAGACCATCCGCTTGGGGGCGTGAAGGAGTTTGCCGTCGACCTTGATGTGGTCGGTGGCGAGGTCGGCCTTGCTGCCGAGTTCGGTGACGATGGCGCCGTTGACCGTGACCCGGCCTTCGACGATGATCTTCTCGGCCTGACGGCGCGAGGCGATCCCCGCCTGGGAGAGGATCTTCTGCAAACGCTCTTCGGCCATCAGGCTTCCTCGGATGCGGCCGGGGGGGCCGCGGGTTCGGCTTCGGCGGCGGGTTCGGCGGGAGTGTCGCCGGTGGTTTCGGCGATCGCTTCGGCCACGGATTCGGCGGGAGTTTCGGGTTCGGCGGCGGGTTCCGCGGATGCTTCGGCGGGTTGCTCGGCGACCCCATCCGACACGGGTTCGGCGACCGCTTCGGCCGGGGATTGCGGCGCATCGCCGGCGGCCGTTTCGGCGGCGGTGGCGGGAGGCGCTTCGCTATCGAAGGCCATGCGGCGGATCTCCTCGAACTCCTTGAGGGACGGCAACTCGCTCAGGTCCTTGAGGCCGAACTGGATCAGGAACTCCTTGGTGGTTTTGTACAGCATCGGCTTGCCGACCACGTTCTTGCGGCCGGCGACGGCGATCAGCTTGCGGTCGAGCAGGGTCTTGAGAACACCGGTGCCCTGCACGCCGCGGACCTCCTGAATCTCCGGGCCCGTGACCGGCTGCTTGTAGGCGATGACCGAGAGGGTTTCCAGGGCGGGGAGGGAGAGTTTGAGCGGCGGCTTGAGGCTCTTGACGAAGTTGCGGACGGCGTCGTGGTGTTCAGGCTTGGTGGCCATCTTGAAGCCGCCGGCGATTTCGCGGATGCAGATGCCGTGCCCGGCGTTTTCGAACTCCGCGGTCAACTGCTGGAGCAGGGCGCGGACGCGGTCTTCGGGCTGTTGCAGGGAGGCGGCGATCTGGGCCACGGTGAGCGGCTCTTCGGCCACGTAGATGACGGCTTCGAGCACCGCTTTGAGCTGCAGGTCCTCCTGCGCCGCCGGGGCGGCGGGTTCGGGGACGGGCTGGGACTGCATCAGTTCCTCGACGGAGAGCGCGGCTTCGGCTGAAGCCGGCTCTTCCGGGACTGGTTCGGAGGGGACGGCTTCGGGCGCGGCGTCCTGCGCCGCGTCCGCCTCGCGTGGCGCGGCTTCGGACTGCGTGCCTTCGGCTTCGACAGGTTGAGAGAAATCTTCCATCTTCGGGCTTCTGACTTCTTCCTTAGTTGTAATCCTTCTCGATCGCGGCCATGGGCTGCTCGCTGGCGAAGACCTCGTCGAAGCGGGCGTGGCGCTGCAGAGCGATCTCGCCAAAGAGGTCCTTCTGGGTGACCACCACGGCCTGCATGCGGATCATTTCGAGCACGGCCAGAAACAGTGCGATCATGCTGCGGCGGGTGCGCTGCTGTTCGATGACGCGCAGGATGAAGACCGGTTCCTGGGGAGCGATGTTGAGGAACTGCCCGCGCAGGTACAGGATCATGTCGCCCACGGTGACGTCGGAGCTTTCGACCTCGTAGATGGGGCGGTTCCTGATGCGCTCCAGCACTTCGCCGAAGGCCTTGACCAGGTCGAAGAGGGTGGCGGTGACGCCGGGGTCGTCGTCCTCGCTGACGAAGGCCTTGATCTGCGGATTGCTCCAGACGTTCTCTTCGATGAGACGCTTCTGCTGCAGCATTTCGGCCGCGTTCTTGAAGCGCTCGTGCTCGAGCAGTCGGTCCACCAGTTCCTGGCGCGGGTCCTCGGCGGCGTCGCCCTCGGTTTCGAGCGCCGGATCGCGCGGCAGCAGCATTTTACTCTTGATGTGGATCAGGGTCGCCGCCATGTAGACGAACTCCGCGCCAAGGTCGATATCCATTTCGCGCGCCTTGTCCATGTACTCGAGGTACTGCTGGGTGATGGTGGCGATCGGAATGTCCTTGATGTCGATCTGCTGCTTGCGAATGAGGTCGAGCAACAGGTCGAGCGGCCCGTCGTACTGCTCCAGATGAAAATTGAGGGGCGATGACACTGTATTTCAACATAGCATGCGCCGCCGGACGTGCTAGGGGCCTGGGCGGGGTGGTTTTGGAGGTGGCGGAGGGCGAAAGATAGGGCCGGGGCCGGCGCCCGGAAACCGTATCGTGTGGTACAAATTGAAACGGGTTAACCGGTGCACGATTTCAACAGGGCAGGTGCCGGTGCGGCGGTGTGGTTGCTGTGGGTAGCCGCGCTATCCGGTGCGCCGCCGGCCGGCAGCAGACTGGAGGTGACGGTCCGCGACCAGAGCGCCGGGGTGATTCCGGGCGTGCGTGTGGAGCTTCGTGGTGGCCGGATGCAGCCCCTGACGGTCGAGACCGGGGTGGATGGCCGCGCCGTATTCAGCGGCCTGGAACCGGCCCGTTACCACCTCTCCACTGCACTCCAGGGCTTTGAAACACAGGAAAAAGAAGTCGATCTGACCGGAGCCGAGGCTTCGCTGGCCGTGTCCCTGACCCTGGTGCCCTCCACGGCGCGCGCGCACGTGGACGTGACCGCCGAGGCGTCGCCGGTGGAGCAGGGAGCCACCACTTCCACGACCATTTCCACCCAATTGGCCAAGAACCTGCCGGACCGCCCTGCCACCGCGACCGACGCGCTTCCCCTGGTGCCCGGCGTGACGCGGGAGCCCGGCGGCGCGCTGGTCATCTCCGACAGCCCGGAGCACCGCTCGGCCCTGATCGTGAACTCGGCCGACGTAACCGATCCGGCGACGGGGCAGTTCGGGCTGAGCGTGCCGATCGACAGCGTAGAGACGGTGGACGTCTACCAGACGCCGTACCTGGCCGAATACGGGCGGTTCACCGCGGGTCTGGTCTCCGTGGCGACCCGCCGGGGCGGCGACAAATGGAAGTGGGAATTGAACGATCCGCTGCCGGAGTTCCGCATTCGCAGCTGGCAATTGCGCGGGCTGCGCACGGCCACGCCGCGGCTCAATTTCGAAGGCCCGCTGATTGCCCACCACCTCTTCCTCTCCGAAGGCTTCGAGTACCAGGTGCGCAAGACCGAGGTCTACACCCTGCCGTTTCCCGAGAACCAGAAGATCCAGCAGGGGATCAACACCTTCAGCCAGATCGACTGGCTGGTCAGCGACCGTCAACTGGTCACCGCCACCTTGCACCTGGCGCCACAGCGGCTGGGCAATTGGAATATCGACTATTTCAACCCGATCGAGACCTCGGCGGATGCGCACACGCACAACTATACCGGGACGCTGGCGGACCGGCTCACGCTGGGCGGGTCCTACTGGGAGACTACGCTTTCGGCTACCAACTTCGAGGCCGCGGCATGGCCCAAGGGTCCGGCCGATCTGGTGCTGACCCCCGGCGGCAACTATGGGAACTACTTTGCCACCAAGCAGCGGTCGGCGTTGCGGATCGGGGGCGTATCGAGCTTCTCATTCGCGCCGGTTCACGCCGCCGGGACCCATCATTTCAAGATCGGGACGTCGGACGCGGTCAGCAACGAGGACGGAACGGTGGACGGCCACCCGGTGGATGTGCGGAACGCGGCGGGCCGGCTGCTGGAGCGAATCGGGTTCAATCGCAATAACGCGTTTGAAATCAGCGATGTCGAGTTGAGCTTCTTCGCGCAGGACCATTGGATCGTGAGCCCGCGGTTGAGCCTGGACCTGGGGGCGCGGATCGAGTCGCAGCAGATTTCCGGCGCCGAGCGGGTGGGGCCGCGCGCCGGTTTCGCCTGGAATCCGATACCCGGGGCGGGCACCACGCTGCGCGGCGGCTTCGGACTGTTTTACGACCGGGTGCCGCTCAATGTCTATGTCTTCAACAAGTATCCGGACCAGGTGGTGACGTTGTACAACCCCGACGGAAGCGTGAGTGCGGGGCCGTACCTGTTCCGCAACACCCTCGGGCGGACCCTGGTGAGGCACCCGTTTCAGTTCCAGGAGCCCAAGGACGGCAACTTCTCTCCGCGCAGCAAGACCTTCAGCCTGTACCTGGAGCAACCCCTGGGAACGCGGTTGCGGCTGCGCACCGGCTACATGGAGAGCCTTTCCGACGGCCTGGTGGTGCTGGACCCGAGCGTGCCCGACCCGGCGACACGACTGGGATCATACCTGCTCTCCGGCACCGGGGGCGCGCGGTATCACCAGTTCGAGTCCACGCTGCGGGTTCGGGGCGGGGAAGAGCGCGAGCTGGTTTTCTCGTATGTACGCAGCAAGGGGCGTGGCGATTTGAACGACTTTGGAACGTTCCTTGGGCTGCTTCCGGCGCCGATCGTACGCCCGAACCAGTACGGGACGCTGCCTGCCGACCTGCCGAACCGGTTTCTGATCTGGGGGATCGTGAAGTTTCCGGCGAGAATCCGCGTGTCGCCGGTTGTGGAATATCGCAACGGTTTTCCCTATATGGTGAAGGATGCGCTGCAGAACTGGGTGGGGGTGCCGAACAGCCAGAGGTTCCCGGACTTTTTCTCGGTAGATTCGCGCATCTCGAAAGACGTTCAGGTGAATCCGAAATACGCGGTACGGCTGTCGCTGGCGAGTTTCAACCTGACCAATCACTTCAATCCCGAAGCGGTGCATTACAACACTGCGGATCCGGTGTACGGGTTTTTCTTCGGGCATCGGGGACGCCGCTTCACGGTGGACTTCGACGTCCTGTTCTAGCCGCCGGTGGGGGGCGCCAGCGTCTTCCTAAACTGCTAAGAATGTAAAGGTTCCGAAAAAAATGCACTTTAGAGCTACGGTGGGATAACCTTTAAGGGCCAAACGGCGTCTTTTCGATTAGAAATACGGACCCCGGAGTCTTTTCGGGGGGCTACATCTTATTAGATCCGAAGAAGGGCTACATGCATCCCAACGCAAGTAGTGTGCCGGCGCCGGACGCGCCACAACCGCAACCTGCTCCGCAGCCTGGACCCGAGATCGTACCGCACCGCGAGCCGCCGAAGCGGCGTCGCGGACTGTGGGCGGTGCTGGCGGGGCTGGCGGTGGCGGGCGGCGGGTTGGCGTATTACCTGAATCAGCAGAGCGAGAGTGCGAAACTGGCGGCCAAGGGCGGCGGCGGCATCATCACGGTATCGACCGCGGTGGTGGGGCTGAGCGATCTGCGCGCCACCGTGCGGGTCACCGGCACAATCGCGGCGCAGAACTTCGCTTCGCTACTGGCGCCGCGCATCATGGGCAGCCGCAGCGGAATGAACCGTGGCGGTGACGGCGGCGGACGCGGCGGCGGTGGCGGCGGTGGCGGTGCGCCCATGGGTGGCGGCGATGCGACCGCGATGATGATGATGATGGGCGGTCCTACGGACTTCACCCTGGTGCTGCTCAAGCTGGCCGCGCCGGGCATCCGCGTGCAGAACGGGGACGTGGTGGCGGAGTTCGACCCTACCAACCAGTTGCAGCGCCTGGACGACTACAAGGATTCGGCGGTGCAGCAGGAAAACACGGTCAAGAAGATGCTGGCCAACCTGGCGGCGGTCAAGGAAGCGCACGACCAGACGGTACGCACCGCGAAGAGCGATTGGGACAAAGCGCTGCTGGACCTGAAGACCAAGGAGGTGCGCAGCGAAATTGACGCCGAGAAGTTCCGGCTGACGGCGGAAGAGAACGAGGCCCGCTACAAGCAACTGATCACCGAGTCCGGACTGGTGGACGAATCGCAGCGGGCACTGATCCGATCGAGCGAACTCAATCGCGACCAATCCAAGCTGGAGATGGCGCGTGCCGAGGCCAACGTCAAGAAGATGACGATCAAGGCGCCGATGAACGGCATCGTGGTCCTGAACACGACGACGCGCAACGGCGAATTCGGGCAGATTCGCGAGGGCGACGTGGTGGCGGCGGGGCAGCCCTTCATGACCATCGTGGATCCGAGTTCGATGGTTTTGAACGCGTCGGTCAACCAGGTGGATGCCGAGAAGCTGCGGTTGGGGATGAAGGCGACGATTCACATCGACGCCTATCCGGACGTGGAACTGCCGGGGACCCTGATCGGCATCGGGGCGCTATCCAAGGCGAGCACATTCCGGGCGCGCTACGTGGGAGAGATCCCGATCCGGCTGAAGATCGACCGCACCGATTCGCGGGTGATTCCGGACCTCACGGGGAGTGCGGAGATCGTGATGGGCAGCCAGTTGAACACGATGGTGGTGCCGCGGTCGGCGATTTTCGCGGAGAACGACGAGTCTTACGTCTTCGTGCAGGGGCCGGAGGGGTGGACCAAGAAGAAGGTCGAAACCGGCCTGCCCAACCACACCAGCGTGGCGATCAAGAGCGGACTCCAGAAAGGGGACGTGGTAGCGCTCCAGAAACCGATGTAATAGCGCTATCGTAGGCGATTCACCATGGCAAGCAAGGACAAACGGCCCAGCCAGCGGCTGGGCAAATCCAATCCCCGGCGGATGAAGATCATCACCTGGACTGTGGCTCTGTTACTGTGCGGCGGCGGCGTGTTCGCGGCCTACCGCATTGCCGGCACCACCGAGGTGGAAGTTCCGGTGGCGCGCGCGCGCAAGGGCGATTTCATCGTTTCGGTACGGACGCGCGGCGACATCAAGAGCGCTCGCTCCGTGGTGCTGAAGGCCCCGCGGGTGCCGGGACTGCGCATCGTACACCTGGCCGACCCGGGGCGCCCGGTCAAGCAGGGCGACGTAGTGGTGGAGTTCGACGGATCGCAGCAGGAGCAGAACGTCCTCAGCCGCACCACGAACGTGCGCGCGGTGGAAGGGCAGATCACCCAGATGAAGGCCTCGCAGCGCATGGACGACGAAGACGACGCCATGAGCAAGATGTCCAGTGAGTACGACCTGGAACGCTCCAAGCTGGATGCCAGCAAGGCGGAAGTTCTGAGCGCGATCGAGGGCGAGAAGAACCGGATCATGGTCGGGGTCGCGGATGGGGCGCTACAGACCGTGAAAGCATCGATCAACGCGCACCAGGTGGGGCACGAAGCCGACCTGGGCCGGGTTGGGCAATCTCGAGACAAGGCTGTGCGCGACCTCGAACAGGCCAAGGACTATCTGGGGCAGATGCAGATCAAGGCCCCGATTGGCGGCATCGTCAACATCCTGCCGAACTTTCGCGCGCAGGGGTCATTCGGCCAGTCCACGCCCCCCTTCAAGGAAGGCGACAACGTGTGGACCGGGGCGGAGATCTGCGAGATCCCGGATCTTTCCCAGATGTATGTGGACCTGAAGCTGGAGGAAGTGGACCGCGGCAAACTGAAGCTGGGGCAGCAGGTGAAGATCCGGGTGGACGCGATTCCGGACAAGGAGTTCGTGGCCGAGTTGGATTGGATCAGCCCGATCGCGGCGCTGGTATTCAAGGGCGGGGCCACGCCGGAGAAGACCTTCCCGGCGCGGGCGACGCTCAAGAACCTGGACGACCGGCTGCGTCCGGGCATGAGTTCGACCTCGGAGATCATCATCCAGCGCGAGCCGGGTGTGCTGCTGATCCCCTCGCGCGCCAGTTTTGCGAAGAACGGCAAGCCGGCGGTTTATCTGCAGACCGGCAAGGCGTTCCAGACGCGGCAGATCGAGATCGGCGAGCAGAACGACGAGGATGTGATCGTGACCGGCGGGTTGAAGGATGGCGACGTCGTGGCCCTGGAGAATCCCGCCGAAGCCATCAAGAAGGCGAAGAAGAAGATGTAGGGACAGGCGGCGCCGGTGAAAAGGGCGCCGTGCCAGCGTGAGTCAACCATGAAAAAGGCAATCTTTCGTCTGTTCGTCCTGGCGATACTGGCCGGGGCGGGCTGGGGCGGTTATCGATACTTCAAATCGCTGCCGGAGAGGCAGGATACGATCCCGAATACCAAGGTGCAGCGGGGCGACGTGGTGATCCGCGCCTACTCGCGGGGCGAATTGAAGCCGGCGCGTTCGATCACGCTGACCGCGCCCAACCTGTTCGGCACGGTTCAGGTAACCGATCTGGCGCCGATGGGCTCGCTGGCCAGGGAGAAGGACCTGATCGTCGAATACGACGACAGCGAGCGGCAGAGCGCGCTCGAAGAAGCGCGGCTCAGCGTGCAGAGCGTGGACGAGCAGATCAAGAAGGCCAAGGCGGACCTGGCGATCCAGCAGAGCCAGGACCAGGTAACCCTGCTGCGCACGCGCTACAACGTGCGCCGCGCCGAACTCGACGTGAAGCGCAATCCGATTCTGGCGGAGATCGACGGGAAGAAGAACGTGCTCACGCTGGAGCAGCAGAAGCGGGCTTTGGTGCAACTGGAGACGGACATCCAGATGCGCAACGAGCAGGCCGCCTCGCAGTTGGCGGTGCTCAACGAGCAGCGCAACCGCAGCCTGCTGGACGTGCAGCGGGAATTGACGCGCATCGCGCAGTGCAAGTCGCTGGCGCCGATGACCGGGCTGGTGGCGGTGCGCCAGAACCGCGCCGGCAACTTCAACTTCGGCCAGACCATGCCGGACATCCGGGTGGGCGATACCTTGCAGCCGGGCATGCCTGTAGCCGACATCATGGACCTTTCCGAGATTGAGATCTGGGCCAAGGTGGGAGAACTGGACCGCGCCAATCTGAAGGAAGGACAGGCGGCCACGATCCAGCTCGACGCGGTGCCCGAACAGCGATTCCGCGCCACCATCAAGGCGTTGAGCGGCACGGCCACTACCGACGTGTTTTCGGGCGATCCTTCGAAGAAGTTCGACGTAGTGTTTTCGGTCGATATGCGCCAGTTGCTGGGCGGGCTGGGGATGAAGCCGGCGGATATCCAGCGCATCCTGGATACCGCGGCGGCCAACGCGAAGAAGGCGGCCTCCACCCCGAACTTCGGGCAGGGCGGCGATCAGGCCGGCGGCCGGGGACAGGGACGCGGCCAGGGCGGTTTCGGCGGCGGACGGAACGCGGACTCGGGCGGCGGGCAGAGCGGCGGCGACCGGCAGTCCCGCGGCGGCGACGGCCAGGCACGCGGCGGCGACGGCCAGGCACGCGGACAGGGCGGCGGCAGCCGGTTTGCCAACCTGAGCGAAGCCGACCGGGCCAAGATGCAGGAGTTGCGGCAGAAGATGCAGTCGGCGGCCAATGACGAAGATCGCGCCAAGGTCCAGAAGGAGTTGCAGGACCTGATGGCGAAGAACGGCATCACCTTCGGCGGGCGCGGCGGCGACAATCAGGGCCGGGGTGGCGCGCAGGGCGCCTCCGGCGCCCAAGGCGGTTTCGGCGGCGGCGGGCGCGGACAAGGCGGCGGACGCAGCAGCAACCTGGGCGATCCGCTGCAGATGTTCATGGCGCGCGGCGCGGTTTCTCCGTTCACCGAGGAAGAGCGCAAGAACGCCAAACTGCCGCTGCCTCCGGAGGAGGACTCGCAGGTGCAGGTGTTGCTGCGCCCCGGTCTGCTGGCCGATGTGGAGATCGAAGTCGAGAAGATCCCCAACGTGCTGCATGTGCCGGCGCAGGCGGTTTTCAATAAGGGCGGCAAGTACACAGTGTTCGTGCAGGACAAGAATGGACGGTTCGCGCCGCGCGAGGTGCGACTGGTGAAGCAGAGCGAATCCATGATGGTGCTGTCCGGCGGTGTGGAGGCCGGCGAAGTGATCGCGATGGCCGATCCGACGGCCCCCAAGGGCGGAAAGAACGCCGAAAAGAAAGGCTCCGCGAACAATCCCATGGGCGGGATGCCGGCGAGCAAATAGACATGAACCTGCTATCCAATATCGGTCCCGAATTGCTGATGGGCATGGCCAGCCTGTACGCGCACAAGCTGCGCAGCCTGCTGACCATGCTCGGCATGATCTTCGGCGTCGGCGCGGTGGTGGCGATGCTATCCATCACCGAAGGCGCGCAGAAGGAGATGATGAGTTTCATCGACCAGCTCGGCGTCAACAACATCATTGTGGAAGCGCGCGAAGCGGTCGACCGCAACGAACTGCAGTCGGTGCGCGCGATCTCCCCCGGGCTCAGCTTCCGCGATTTCCGGGCGATCCAGGAGAACGTGAGCGGGCTGGCGGCGATTACGCCGCGCAAGCGGTTCAAGCCGCAGAAGTTGCTGCCCAAGACCAACCAGGAGCCGCCGCAGCTCATCGGGGTGCTGCCGAACTACGTGGAGATCAACAGCCTGAAGCTGGTTTCGGGGCGATTCTTCGACGACCACGAGAACCAGGATTCGGCGCCGGTGTGCGTGCTCGGCGAGACCGCCAAGGTAAACCTGCTGGGGTACGACAACGCCATCGGCAAGTACGTGAAGGTCAACGACACGTGGCTGCAGGTGATCGGGGTGCTGACTCCGCAGTCCACCGGCGACGACGTGGAAGGCATGCAGGCGGCCAATCGCAACAACCTGATCATCGCGCCGCTCAACACCGTGATGCGGCGATTCGAGGACAACACCAGCTACCTCAAGGACGAAATCGACGGCATCTACATGAAGGTGGGCAAGGGGGCGGATTCGATCGAAACCTCCAACGTGGTGCGGGCGATACTTAGCGCCACGCACAAGGACGCCGGGGACTTCACCGTGATCGTGCCCGCCGGTCTGCTGGAGCAGCGCAAGCAGACGCAGTTCATCTTCAAGGTGGTGATGATCTGTATCGCCGGCATTTCGCTGCTGGTGGGCGGCATCGGCATCATGAACATCATGCTGGCCACCGTGCTGGAGCGCACGCGGGAAATCGGTATCCGCCGCGCGATCGGTGCGCGGCAGGGCGATATTGTGCGTCAGTTCCTGACGGAGGCTGTACTGATCTCGATCGTCGGCGGACTGGTGGGCATCGCCTTCGGCGTGACGCTGTCGAAGGTGATCGCCTGGCAGGCGGGGTGGTCCACCGTGGTGACCACGAGTTCGATCGCCGTCGCGTTCGGCGTCAGCGTCTTCATCGGACTGCTGTTTGGAATTTACCCGGCCGTGCAGGCCGCAAAACTGGATCCCATCGAGGCCATTCGTTACGAGTAATCTATGCGGTACAGACTCTTAGTGGCAGGACTCATCCTTTCGGCCGGCGCCTTCGCGCAGTTGACGTCGTTTCCCAAGCCGAACTATTTCCGCGAGACCTTTCAGAACACGGTTCCCAAGGTCGAGTTGCAGCCGCCGACCAAGCTGAAGGACTTCGTGGCGGATGGCAAGCTGGAACTCTCGCTCAAGAACTACCTGGAACTGGTGATGGCGAACAACACCGATATCCAGATCCAGAAGCTGAGCGTGGAGATGCCCAAGAACGCGATCATGCGGGCTTTCGGCGCGTGGGATCCACGCGCCACCGCGCAGTTCACCTCGACGCGCTCGACATCCCCCGCGACCAGCCTGCTGGAAGGCGCCACGGACGTGAAGACGCTTTCGCAGCCGGCCTCGTTCAGCGTCACCCAGTTGCTGCCCACGGGCACCAACTACACGGTTTCATTCAGCGGTTCGAAATCGACGTCCAATAACTCGTTCAACAGTTACAACCCGGCACTGTCGACCGGCCTGTCGATCGGCTTTACCCAGCCGCTTCTGCAGAACCGCGGCACCTACGTCAATCGCCTGACCCTGATGATCAGCCGTAGTTCGCTGCGCTTCTCGGAGTACCAGATGCGCAGCCAGATGATCAACCTGGTGTCGTCGGCGGAGAACGCCTACTGGGATGTAATCAATGCCCGTGAGAACCTGCGGGTGGCAATCAGCGCCGAGCAGACGGCGAACCAGTTTCTGGAACTGCAGCAGCGCCAACTCGAACTCGGAGCGCTCTCGCCGCTGGATATCTACGCGCAGCAGCAGCGCGTGGCGCAGAGTAAGGTCAACACGGCGCAAGCGCGTTTCCGCCTGGTGTTCACCGAAGACGCGTTGCGCAAACAGATCGGGGCCGATCTCGATCCCGATGTCCGCAAGCTGCCTATCGTGCTCACCGAACCCGTGGATATCGCCGTGGACGCGCAGGAATCGGACCGTGAAGGTCTGGTGCAGAAGGCGATCGCCAACCGCCCCGACCTCAAGGGAGCGACACAGAACCTGGATATCGACGACCTGCGCATCCAGCAGTCGCGCAACGCGCTGCTCCCCAACCTCTCCCTGATCGGCAACTACACGGCCAACGGGCGCGGCGGCATCCTGGTGCAGCGCAGCAATGTGTTCACCGAAAACGGCACCTCCTCGGTGATCACCACTCTGCCGGGCGGGATCGGCGATGCCTTCAGCCAGATGTTCGGCTTCGGCTACTCCTCCTACCAGTTGGGCCTGCGCCTGAACTTCCCGTTGAAATCGCGCGCGGCTTCGGCGGACCTGGCGGACTCACTGGTGCGAAAGAAACAGGACGCCCTGACCCTGCGCACGACCCAGCAGTCCATCCGGCTGGGTGTCTTGAACTCGGTCACGAACCTGGAGTCGGCCAAGGAATCGGTAAAACTGGCCAAGGTTGCGCTCGACTTCGCCGACAAGAACCTGGACGCCGCCAACAAGAAGTACGAACTGGGCACCGGGCTTCAACTCGACGTGGCCACCGCGCAGGACCAGAGGGTGCAGGCCGACTCCAGCGTGGTCACCAACCAGATCCAGTTGCGTCGTAGCCTCATCACCCTGCTGGTGCAGACCGGCACGCTGCTCGAAGAGCGCGGCATCGTCATCCAGTAGTCCTCGCTCCATCCCTCCCGGGGCGGGCCTGGCGGCCCGCCCCGACTCGCCCGCTTTCGTCACTTCCCGTCCCACAACCGGACACCCGGTCTTTCTGCCTATCCGCCCTACCCCTTGAAACGTCGAATGTTACGCGCGACCATGATTGGCAGACGCCGTGCGCTTCACGGCCTGAGAATCCCATGGACATTCCTCGCAAAGACGCCAGCCGGAAGAAATTGATCCGGCGCATCCTGATCGGACTTGTGGTGGTCGTGGTGGTGGTGGGCACCAGCCTGGCTCTGAGCCGCCTGAAACCGGCCGCCCCCTCGGTGGATGCCGGAGTGATCTGGAAAGACACGGTCAAGCGAGGCCCGATGACTCGCGAGGTCCGCGGCTTGGGAACGCTGATCCCCGAGTCCACCCTGCTGATTCCGGCCACCACGGCGGGCAGGGTGGACCGTATCCTGGTGCGGCCGGGCACCCCGGTGAAAGCGGACACGATCGTGATGATCCTCACCAGCCCGGAGTTGCAGACCGATACCCTGAACGCCGAATTCGCGATGAAGGCGTCCCAGGCGGACTACGACAACCTGAGGGTGACGCTGGAGAAGGCCAAGATCGACATGGAGGCCACCATCGGACAGGTGCGCGGCGACTATAACACCGCCAAACTGCAGGCCGACCGCGACGCCGCGCTGGCCAAGGAAGGGCTGTTCAGCGAAGTGGATGCGAAGATCTCGGCCGGCAAAGCGCAGGAGTTGAAAAACCGGCTGGATCTGGAACAGCAGCGTCTCAAGATCAACTCGCAGGCCGAGGATGCGCAGTTGGCGGCGCAGAAGGTCAAGGTGGAGCAGTTGCGCGCGCAGTACGATCTCAAAAAGAGCCAGTTGGACCAGCTCAAGGTGCGCGCCGGGTTCGACGGTATCCTGCAGCAGTTGCCCACGCCGGTGGAGGAAGGACAGAGCGTGGTCGCGGGCACGCCGCTCGGCAAAGTGGCGCAGCCCTCCAAGCTGAAAGCGGAGTTGAAGATCGCCGAAACCCAGGTGAAGGATGTCGCGATCGGCCAGCATGCGGTCATCGACACGCGCAATGGGCTGATCGAAGGCCGCGTGTCGCGCATCGACCCCTCGATTCTGAACGGCACGGTGACGGTGGATGTGGCGCTGATCGTGGGCAAGGAAGGGCTGCCGGCGGCGGCGCGCCCGGATTTGAGCGTGGACGGCACGATCGAGCTCGAGCGGCTGAACGACGTGGTTTATGTGCAGCGTCCGGTCTTCGGACAGCAGGACAGCACCGTGCAGTTATTCAAGGTGGACCCGGACGGCAAGTACGCCAACAAGGTCAAGGTGGCGCTGGGGCGCGCCAGCGTGAACACCATCGAAGTGAAGGACGGGTTGAAGGTGGGGGACACGGTGATTCTTTCGGACATGTCCGCCTACGACCAGTACGACCGAATAAAGTTGAACTAGCAGGCAGCCTGTTGCGTAAAAGGGGGTAAATGAAAATGGACAACGGTCAACCGCTTCTCCGGCTGGAGAACGTGAGCAAGGTCTTCGTGACCGACGAAGTGGAAACGCATGCTCTGCAGAACATCCACTTCGACGTGAAGAAAGGAGAGTACCTCTCGATCTCCGGCCCGTCTGGCTGCGGAAAATCGACGCTGCTGGCCATCCTGGGTCTGCTGGATACGCCGACCGACGGCACTTACTACCTGAACGGGAAGCCGGTGACGGGGCTCAAGCTGAGCGAGCGGGCGCGCATCCGCAACCGCGAGATCGGCTTCATCTTCCAGGCGTTCAACCTGATCGGCGACCTCACGGTGTACGAGAACGTGGAACTGCCGCTGACCTATCGCGGGATGCCGGGCGCGGAGCGCAAGCGCCGCGTGCAGGACGCTCTGGAGCGGGTGGGAATGAGCCACCGCATGAAGCACTATCCCAGCCAGCTCTCCGGCGGCCAGCAGCAGCGCGTGGCCGTGGCGCGCGCGCTGAGCGGCGACCCGATCATCCTGCTCGCCGACGAGCCCACGGGAAACCTGGATTCGGCCAACGGCGAAGCGGTGATGAGCCTGTTGCGGGAGTTGCACCAGGCGGGCAGCACCATCTGCATGGTGACCCACGATCCGCGGTACGCGGAGTTTGCCGACCGCACGGTGCATCTCTTCGATGGCAGGATCGTGGAAGAGAGCGCGGCGCCGGCGCAGAAGTCATGAACGGGGAGCGGTGCTTGCGCGTCAGAGTTGAGGGGTAACAAAGCGCTGGAGAAAGGCGAGTGCCATGTTGAGGGGAACAGCGGCGATTCTGCTGGCCTGGTTCGCCGGCGGATTGAATGCGACGGTCAAAGAGACTCCGCGTGCGGAGTTTCGCGCGATCTACTCACTTTCGGCCAACGGCCGGGTGGCAGTTCAAAACCTCTACGGAGACGTGGAGATTACCGCGTGGGACCGCGACGAAGTCCTGGTGGAAGCGACCAAGCACTCCTCCGACCCGCGCTGCCTCGACGACGCGCAGGTGGTGGTGGATTCCTCGAGCGGGATGGTTTCGATCCATACGCAGTACACGGGCGCCGACGCCGAGCATCCGGCCAGCGTGGAATACCGCATCCACGTGCCGCGGCGGGTGAACCTGCAACAGGTGCGGCTGATCAACGGCGGGCTCTCCATCAGGGGGGTGGCGGGGATGGTGAAGGCGTCCAGCGTGAACGGCAGCATCCTGGCCAGGCAGCTTGAAGGTGAAGCCGATCTCTCCACCATCAACGGGCGGCTGGAAGCCGAGTTCGACCGGGTGAGCCGGCGCCATGCGATTTCGCTGCGCTCGGTGAACGGGCCGATTCGTCTCTCGCTGCCGGCCGGGGCGGGCGCGACGGTGAGCGCGCAGAACCGCAGCGGCGGGATCGACGCCGATTTCGGGCGACCCTGGCGGGCGCCGGACGGCCACCGTTTGGAAGCGTCGGTGAACGGCGGCGGGGCTCCGGTGCATCTGCTGAACGTCAACGGCGGCATCTCCATCCATGCCACATGGCAGCGCCGTCCGCGGCCGGTTTCGTAAGCCGGCGGCCGCATCCGCCCCGCGGGAGAGCGCCATGTTACCTTACTGGCCATGCACCTTGGCGGGGACATCCGTTACGGCGCGCGGCTGTTATGGAAGACGCCCGGTTTCACGGCCGTCGCGCTGCTGGCGCTGGCGCTGGGCATGGGGGCCACGACGGCGATCTTCAGCGTGGTGGATGCGGTCCTGCTCGAGCCTCTGCCGTTTCCAGATTCCTCGCGGCTGCTGGCGATGTGGGAGATGGACCCGGCGCTGCACCGCGACCGCAACTTCGTGGCGCCGGTCAACTATCTCGCCTGGCGGCAGCGGTGCAAGACCGTGGAAGCAATGGGTGCGATCCATGACGTACACGCCAACATCAGCGGCGGCGCCGGCGAGCCCGAAGAGGTCAAGGTGGAACGGGTGAGCGCGTCGCTGTTCGGCGTGCTCGGAGTGCGCCCCGCGCTGGGCCGTTTCTTCACTGCCGAAGAAGACCGGCCCGGGGGCGGGAGTGCGGCGGTGATCTCCTACCCGCTCTGGCAGCGGCGCTTCGGCGGCGAACGCTCCCTGACCGGGAAAACGCTGCGCGTGCGCGGACGCGTGTACGGCGTGGCCGGGGTGCTGCCGGCCGGGTTCTCCATCCTGGAGCCCGGGGTGGACGTCTGGATTCCGCTGGAACTGGCGCCGGGCGACCGCTTCAACAGCGGCCGCTATCTGACCGTGGTGGGACGCATGCGGGCGGGGACCACGCTGGCCGCGGTGCGCGAGGAGATGGCCGCCATCGGCGAAGAGGGCGTGCGCGAGTGGCCCGAGGTCGACACCGGCTGGCGCCCCTCGATTTACACGCTGCGCGACGAGCTGGTCTTCGACGTGCGGCGTCCGCTGTGGGTGCTGATGGCGGCCTGCGGGATGCTGCTGGCGATGGCGTGCGTGAACGTGGCCAACCTGCTGCTGGTGCGGGGTTCGGGGCGGCGCAAGGAGATCGCGGTGCGGGCGGCGCTGGGCGCGCCGCGCGCGCGCCTGCTGGGGCAACTGCTCGCCGAAAGCCTGCTGCTGGCGGCGGGCGGCGGCATGCTCGGGCTGGCGCTGGGCGCCGCGGCGGTGGCGGTGGTGGCGCATGCCGGTCCCGCCGACGTGCCCCGCCTGGCGCAGGCCGGCTTCAACCTTCGCGTATTCCTGTTTTCGCTGGCGGCCAGCATGGTGTGCGGGATCCTGTTCGGCATGGCGCCGGCGCTATACGGGTCGCGCAGCGACCTGGTGGCGGTGCTCAACGAAGGCGGACGCGCCGGAACCAGCGGGAAGGCGTCGCGCGCGTTGCGCCGGGTGCTGGTTGTGCTCGAGATCGCGCTCGCGGTGGTGGTGCTGATCGGAGCCGGGCTGCTGATCCGCAGCTTCATGCGGCTGCGGGCGGCCAGTCCCGGGTTCGATTCCACGGGTGTGCTCACCCTGCGGATGCCGCTGGCCGGCGGACGCAACGAGACGCCGGAGCGCCGCATCGAGTTCACCAGCGCGGTGCTGGACCGCATCGTCACGCTGCCCGGTGTACGGGCGGCGGGAGCCATAAACGGACTGCCACTGGACGGGCTCGGGCTGGGCGCGGATTTCGTCGTGGAGGGCCGCCCCGGGTCTTCGCCGGTCCGCCATCCCAACGCGCTCATCCGCTCGGTGACCAGCGATTACTTCCGCACGCTGGGGATCCCGCTGCTTGCGGGGCGATCCTTCACCGCCGCGGACAACCTGCGCGGCGCCCCGGTGATTCTGATCAACCGGACTCTGACGCGGCAGTTCTTCCCCGGAAGCAGTCCGCTGGGCCGGAGCCTGGTGATCCAGACCAGCAGCACGCGCACGGCGGAGATCGTCGGGGTGGTGGGGGATGTCAAGCCGGAGCGGTTCGAGGGCGAGGACTGGCCCATGATCTACTTCCCCAACGACCAGGTTCCGATGACCGGCGTGACGCTGGTGATCCGGGCCGCGGGACCGCCCGCGCCGCTGGCTTCGGCGGTGGCGGGGGAGGTTCGCCGTCTCGATCCCGAGCAGGTGATTGCCGACGTGCGTCCCATGGACGCGGTGGTGGATCGCGCGGTGGCCGGCACACGCTTCAACGCCGTGCTGCTGGGTGTCTTCGCCGGCATCGCGTTCCTGCTCGCCGCGCTCGGCATCTACGGGGTGATCTCATTCGATGTGAGCGAACGCAGCGGCGAGATCGGCATCCGCATGGCGCTGGGGGCGATGCCGCGCGATGTGCTCGGGATGGTGATGCTGGAGGGCGCGCGGATGGCCGGCTGCGGCATCGCGCTCGGCCTGGGCGGGGCCTTCGCGCTCACCCGCCTGATGGGGTCCATGCTCTACGGCGTCCGCTCCGACGATGCCTGGACTTTCGCGATGATTTCGATTCTGCTGGCCGCCGTCGCGCTGGCCGCGAGCTATCTGCCATCAAGGCGCGCGATGGCGCTCGATCCCGTGTGCGCGCTGCGGCACGAATAGGAAACCTCATGATCACACTGCGCAACGTCGAGAAGTTTTACGAAGGCGGCTACGGCCGCACGTACGTGCTGCGCCGCATCAACGCGGAGATACGGAGCGGCGAGTTCGTGACCATCATGGGACCGTCCGGCGCGGGCAAATCCACGCTGCTGAGCATCCTCGGGATGCTGGACGGCGCCTGGACCGGGGAGTTCGAGTTTCTGGGCCACCAGGTGCACCGGATGAAGCCGAAGGAGCGGGTGGAACTCAACAAGAAGTACATTGGGTTCGTCTTCCAGAGCTACCACCTGATCGACAACCTGACGGTGTACGAGAACCTGGATATCCCGCTCTCCTACCGCAACGTGAAGAGCAGCGAGAGGGCGGCCATCGTGTGCGACACGCTGGACCGCTTCCACATCGTGGGCAAGCGCGATCTCTATCCGAGCCAGCTCTCCGGCGGGCAGCAGCAACTGGTCGCGGTGGCGCGTGCCGTGATCGCCAACCCGAAGCTGATCCTGGCCGACGAACCGACCGGGAACCTGCACTCCAGCCAGGGCAAGGAGATCATGGAGCTGTTCAAGAAGCTGAACGGCGAAGGCACCACCATCGTCCAGGTGACCCATTCGGAAGCCAACGCGGCCTGCGGGAACCGCGTGATCCAACTCGCCGACGGCTGGGTTGTCGGAGGCGGCGGGGACTCGGCGCAGGCGGGGTAGGGAAGCGGGCTGTCAGCGGGGGACGATGCCGCGGAGGCGGGCGAGGTGTCGAAGTATCTCTGTATCCCCTTTGGCTTCCGCCAGCGGCGCCAGGAGTTCCTCGATGTGGGACCAGTCCAGCGCGAGTCCGTGCCGGATTACGACGCTCTCGGCGTCGCGCAGATCCAGGGGGCGCGCCGCGAAGAGTTTGAGAACGATCAGATCCTCCGCGGAGCAGGTGCGGATATCGAGTCCGGGGGCAACCACGAAGGCGGTGGCGCGTGCGATCAGGAGTTCTTCAAAGGGGAGCGCGGCCAGTGAGATGTCGATTCCCACGCCGTCAGGTGTCTGCAGGAGAAGTACGCGGTTGCGCAACGCGAACTCCCTGGCGCCGTGGATCCGTCCGGAGTACGCGGCCAGCAGGGCATCCACGAAATCGGCCTCGCCGCCGAATCCCGTCAGCAGCGTCAGATCCACGTCCCTGGTGACGCGCGGCTCACCCCACCGTTGTACGGCAATCCCACCGATGTAACAGCAGCGCCATCCCTGGCGATCGCAGAACTCCTGGAGATTGGCGGCGGCTTTGAAGACGTCGATCATCTTCGCAATCGGGCGAGGATAGCCTGCATCTCCGTCATGCCGGAGGACGCTCGCGGAGGTAGGCTGCGAGTGGCGTGGTTGAACGCGGGTTCCAGCAGTTCGAGGACGTGGAGGTTATCGGCTGCGCGCACCTCGCGCCGGCGAATCTCCTCCAGTTCCGGCGCCGCATCGCGCCAGTGCTTCACCCAGCGCCGGATCATCTCGCGTTCGTCCACCTTTCAATTATGAACCGGTTTGCCGCGCGTCACCCGGAATCTTCGGAAAAGGCGGCGGGCCGCGTCGGGTAGAATAGTAAATTACCCCACCGCATGCCTTCCGACAGCTTCGGGCAACTCCTAGACCGCGCGGCATCCTTGTTTGGAATCGACGCGGAGTTTTGGGATATCTTCGGTACCCGCCACGTGACCAGCGAGGGCGCCAAACGTGCCATTCTGGCGGCGCTCGGCGTGGCCACGGATAGCCCCGAAGCGCTGGCGCGCTCGCTGGCGGACCTGGCGCGGCTGGAGTGGGAGCGGCTGCTGCCGCCGGCGGTGGTGGTGGAGCAGTCCGGCGCCGTCGAGTTGCCCCTGTGCGTGCCCTCCGAACTTTTGGGGCAGACGGCGCGGTTCACCATCACGCTGGAGGATGGCGGCACCCGCGAATTCGAGGCTGCCTTGTGGGATCTGCCGCAATCCGGCAGCGCCGAAATGGACGGCCGTACGTGGGTGCGCAAACAGGCGCGCGCGGCGGTGGAGTTGCCACTGGGCTATCACGAGATCACGGTGCGGGTGGGGGGACAATCCGGCAGCACCAGGTACATCGTCACGCCGGCGCGCGCGTGGATGGATCCGCACCTCGCCCGCGGCGGACGCGCCGCCGGCATCGCGCTCAGCCTCTATGGAGTGCGCAGCGGGCGCAACTGGGGCTGCGGGGATTTTCGCGACCTGCGCGACGCGATCGACTGGGTGGCCGACGAACTCGGGGCGGGCTTCATCGCGCTCAACCCGCTGCACGCGATCCACAACCGGCGCCCCTTCAACACCAGCCCCTACCTGCCGAACTGCATCTTCTACCGCAACTTCCTCTATCTCGACGTGGAAGGGATGGAGGACTTCGCGCGGTCGCGGCGAGCGCTCGCGCTGCGTGCCTCCGCGGACGTGGAGGCGGAGATTCAGGCGCTGCGCGCCAGCGACTTCGTGGAATACGAGCGCGTTGCCGCACTCAAGCTGCGCTTTCTCAAACTCGCCTTCGCGCAGTTTCTTCGCGAGTATCGCGGGGGCGGGGCGCGCGCCCGCGAATTCGACGCCTACCGCCGCCGCGAAGGCGCGCTGCTCGAGGATTTCGCCACCTATTGCGCGCTCGATGAATCCATCCACCGCGCCAATCCCGACGTGTGGCTGTGGACCGACTGGCCGGCGCACTACCAGGATCCGGGCTCGCCGGAAACCGCCGCGTTCCGCGCGAAGCGCCGGCGCAGCGTGCTGTTCTACGAGTACCTGCAGTGGCAGATCGAGCGGCAGCTTACCGCCGCGCAGCAGCACGCGCGCGACCGCCGCCTCACCATCGGGCTGTACCACGATCTGGCGCTCGCCACCGACCGTTTCGGCAGCGACCTGTGGGCGCACCGCCCGTTCTTCGTCGCCGGCTGCCGGGTCGGTTCGCCGCCCGACGATTTCTCACCGGAGGGGCAGGACTGGGCCTTCCCGCCGCCGCACTCCGCGCGCCACCGCGCCGACGGCTACCGCCTGTTCGCCGAGTCCATCCGGCAGAACTGCCGTCCGGGCGGCGCGCTGCGCATCGACCACGTGATGCGGCTGTTCCGCCTCTTCTGGATTCCCGACGGCGTGCCGGCGCGGGAGGGCGCCTACGTCCGCGAACTCAACCTGGATTACGTGCGCATCCTGGCGCTCGAAAGCGTGCGCAATCGCGTGATGGTGATCGGCGAGGACCTGGGCACGGTCGAGCCCGGCATCCGCGAAACGCTGGCGCGCTTCGGCATCCTCAGCTACCGGCTGTTCTACTTCGAGAAGAACGAGCGCGGCGAATTCCGGCGCAACGACGAGTACCCGCGGCAGGCGCTGGTCTCATCCACCACGCACGACCTGCCCACGCTGGCCGGCTTCTGGACCGGTGCCGATATCGACGCGCGCCGCGCCGCGAACCTGATCGACGAAAACGGCTATCGCGCGCAGAAGGAGGGGCGCGAACGCGAGAAGCAGAAGATGATCGACATCCTGTTCGGGCTCGGCCTGATGCCGCATCATCTGCCGCGCGAGGCAGGCGCCTACGCGGAGCTTACCGGCGAACTGCACAACGCGATCGTGGGCTTCCTGGCGATGACCCCGTCGCAACTGCTGGTCATCAACCAGGAAGACCTCACCAAGGAAATCAGCCAGCAGAACCTGCCCGGCAGCACCTGGCAATACCCCAACTGGGGCCGCAAGATGCGGTTCACCCTCGAGCAGTTGCGCGGCGATGCCGAAACCCGCGGCTACACCACGATGTTCCGCGATTGGATCGAGCGCTCCGGCCGGCGCAATCAGGGGTGAAGCACGGTGGACTGGAGCGTGGCCGGCCGCGCCACCGCGTTCACCGTGATCTCCACCGTGTCGCTGACCCGCAGGAACAGCGTGCTCGGATTCTTCAATCCCCACTTGATGTAAGGCACGGTGAACTTCGCGACGGCGTGGTAGCCGTTGCCGTCGGCATCCACCGCGACCGGCACCAGCAACTCGTGATCCTCTCCGTGCAGCCGGAACATGCCGTGCAACTGCACGTCGGAGTGGCCGGACGGGGCTACCTGGCCCTGCACGCGGTCGGGACGGAAGACGATCTCCGGATACTTCCCGCTTTCCAGGATGCTGTTGCTCATGCGGTGGTCGCGCGCTCCGCTGCCGCTGTCGCCGCTGGCGGCGTCCACCACCAGTTCGCCCGATGCCTTGCCGGTCGCCGGGTCGAGAACAATGTCGCCTCGCTTCAGTTTGAAGGTGCCGTGGACGGTGTGCAGGGTGCTGTCCACCATGTAGTGCACCTCGGTTTGCGCGGGCTCCATGCGCAGGTCGATCGACTGCCCCCACAGCGAGCCGATCATCAACGGTAGTAACAGACGCATCGTACGAGTCATAAGGAAACCATGCGCCAGCCGAGCGCGAGCCCGCCGGCGAGAAAGTTGGTAAACGAAGAATCTCCCACGTGTAGCGCGAGCATTCGCGCGAACAGGCGCGGTTCGCCGGCCATCGCGCGGATGGCGCGGCGGCGCAGGCGGTGGCGTCCGTCAAGCAGCAACATCATATCGGACATGAACTCGGGCCGGCGTCCGATGTGGCGGTGGGCCTCCCGATATGGTTCCAGGCTGCCGGTTTCGATGGCGGCGGCGAGCGCGGTGGCGTGCTGGAACAGGAGGCACAGGCCTTCGCCGGTGATCGCGTCCACGCTTCCCGAGGCGTCCCCCACCAGGGCCACGTTGCCGCGCGCCACGGCGCGCAGGCGGCGCGTCGCCGTGATACCGCCGCGCTCGTGGTTGAGCGATTCGGCGGCGGCGAGGCGCGCCGCGGCTTCGGGAAATCCGGCGAGTTCGGTGGAGAGGCGCTTGCGCGGATCGCGCGAGATCAGCACGGCGCAGAGTTCGTGCTCGCCCACGGGGGTGAGGTACATCTGGCAATTGTCGCCCCAGTGCAGTTCCATGTAGTCGCCCGGGTCTTGCACGCGGTAGTGGCGGCGGAAGCCGTAGCGGCGGCTTTCGCGATGGGCCGCATCGAGCCCGGCCCACTTGCGCACGCGGGAATTGCCTCCGTCGGCGCCCACGATCCAGCGCGCGCGCACCATTTCTCCGCCTGTCCACACGCCCTCGGGTGCGATGCCGGTGACGCCGGTTCCCCAGAGCATGCGCACGCCGGCGTCGGCGGCCGCCTCCACCATCATGAGATGGAGTCCGGTGCGGCGCACGCCGCGACCGACGCCGTGCGGGAACTCGGCCTGCACGGCGGCGCCGCGGTCGCGGAAGCGGATGCCGCGGAAGACATGGCCGGGGGCGGCGTCCAGTTCGAGCCCGAGCGAGCGGGCCGCGGCCAGGCCGTCCGGCATGATGCCCTCGCCGCAGGCCTTGTCCACCGGAGGCACCGCGGAATCGGCCACTGTGACCTGGTAGCCTTTGCGCCGCGCCGCGATGGCGGCGGCCAGGCCGGCGGGGCCGCCGCCGATCACGAAGACGTCGGTTGAAGCCGGAAGCGGGGTCACGGGCGGGCCTCCGGCTGCTCGAGCCGCGCCAGTTCCCTGGTGTACAGCGCGTTGGCGGGATACTCGCGCGCCAGGTCGCGCAGCATGCCGGCGGCCTGTTGGCGCCGGCCGTCGCGCAGTGCGGCGACGGCCAGCATCAGGCGCGCGAATGGCGCCAGGTAAGTGCCCTTTTCGGCGGTGAGTTGAAGTTTCACCAGCCCGGTGGCGCGATCGGTTTGCGCGCCGCCCAGGCGCAGCAGCAGGCGCAACGGGGCGGGCCGGATGCCGAGCATGTAGTTCTCCACGCCGACCGCGAGCCACGCGTCGCCGCATGCCGGATAGCGCGCCAGCAATTGCTCGGCGCGCTGGCGGGCGGCCATCATTTCGCGCAGCGAGGGCAGGTAGCGTTTCTCGATCAGCGCCATGTAGTCGGCGTGCAGGCCGGTCTCGAGTACCTCGGCCAGCATCGCGTTCTCGGCCGTGGGGGTGTGCGCCGCGAGGCGCCCGGTCACGTCCAGCGCGTCGTCGAAGCGGCGCCGGATCTCGGGATCGGGAGCGAGCCGGTGGTCAGTAATGAAGTGCTCGTCGCGCACGAAGAATTCGGTCTGCAGGATGTGCAGGCGGTCGAACTCGCCGAACAGCCAGGCCGCCGCGTCGCTCACCGGGCCCATCGGGTCCTCGGGATGCAGCCTCTGGTAGTCGGCGAACACGCGGTGCGCGGCGGGAAAGTCCAGGTTGTACATCGCGCGGTACCCGTCGTCGAGCGAAGGCGCGGCTAGAGCGGGCAGCGCGATCAGCGCCAGCAGCAGTGGTCGCATGGTGGGTTATCCGATCGCCGCGCGCCGCGCCATTCCCAGCGCTTCGCTCCAGAACTCGCCGGGACGGTGCGCGATCTCGACCACCTGCCGCACGGCCGCCACAAATTCCGCGATCTGCTCTTCGCTGACGAGCAGCGGAGGCGCCGCCTTCAGCACTCCGAAGGAGTTGCCGCAGATCTGAGTCAGGATGCCGAAATCGCGGAAGAGCCGCATCACTATCACCTGCCCGAACATGGCCGGATGCACGTGCCGGAAGGCCTCCCAGGGGACGCGGAGACGCACCTGCCGCGGCGCGCCGAAGGAGATCCCGTTGAGCAGCCCCAGGCCGCGCACCTCTTCAATCATCTCAAACGGTGCCAGCGCATCGCGAAGTTGCTTTCGTAAAATCTCGCCCATGCGGGTGGCGCGCTCGCCCAGGCGCTGATGTTCGAGAACGTCCAAAGTGGCCAGCCCGGCGCGCATCGCGAGCGAATTTTCTCCGAACGTGGAAGCGTGCACAAAGGCGCGCTTGAGGGACTTGAATACGGAGTCCGACACCGCTTCGCTCATCAGCACCGCGCCCACTGGCACCAGGCCGCCGGAGAGCGCCTTGGCGACCACCACCATGTCGGGGTCGAGTCCGAAATGGTGCGCGGCAAGGAAGCGGCCGGTGCGGAACATGCCGGTCTGCACTTCGTCGAGCACGAACAGGGAGCCATAGCGGCGGCACAGTTCCTGCGCCTGACGCAGGTATTCCGCGTCGGGCACCTGGATGCCGGCTTCGGCCTGCACCGGTTCCACGACGAACGCCGCGAACCGCTTCGTGGCCAGCACCGTCTTGAGCGCGTCGAGGTCTCCGAAGGGGACGCCCTGCGTGCCCGGCAGCAGTTCGCCGAAGCCCTCGCGCCAGTATTCGTCGCTCATCAGCGAGAGCGCGCCGCAGGTGAGCCCGTGGAAGGCATGGTTGGCGTAGAGCATTCCGTCGCGGCGGGTGTGGGCGCGCGCGAACTTGATGGCGGTCTCCACGCCCTCGCTGCCGGAACTAGTGAAGAAGACGCGGCTCAGCCGTCCGCCGGCAAGCTGCGCCAGTCGCTGCGCCAGTTCCGCGGCCAGGTGCGGGACGTGGCTTTGCAGCATCGTCGGTCCGGAGCGATCGAGTTCCTCCTTTACCGCAGCGATGATCGCGGGGTGATTGTGGCCCGCGTTGTAGACGCAGTAGCCCGAAAGGAAGTCCAGCATACGGCGCCCGCCGGCGGTGAATAACTCCGCTCCGGCGCAACGCTCGTAGCTGACGTTCATTTGTAATAAATCAAGAAGCCGAACCCACTGTGGGTTGACGTGCTCGGCGTAGACACGGTCGAGTGATGGGATCGATGTAGTCGCAGACATTTTCCGGGTGCCCAATGAGTGATACGCCGGGAAGGGTGCACGCGCGGGACCGTTTCGAAAACCCGGCGGCGGCCGCGCATCCTATTGATTCTGCGGCCGTGAAGAACGCCGGCGGGCGCGGCCAGGTGGCACGCCGCCGCCTGGCCCGGGTACAAAAAGTCACCGCCTAGCGGGTGGATTCGCGTGCGATCAGCGTGGGCTTGATCAGGATGGTCCGCGCCGGGCGTTTCCGTTTGGCGGTAATCGTACCAATCAGGATTCCGGCTGCCTGGCGCCCGATGCTGGCGGCGCCCTGGTCGATGGTGGAAAGAGGCACGCGCAGCAGGTCGGAGTAATGCACGTTTCCCACGCCCATCACCTTAATCTCTTCGGGGATGCGGACGCCGGCTTCGAGCACCGCTTTCATCGCGCCGGAGGCGGCCGGGTCGTTATATCCGAAGATGCCGTCGGGGCGGGGGTCGAGCGCCAGGAGGCGCCGCGCCGCTTCGTATCCGGAGGCGTCGTCATGGGCGTGTTCCAGGTAGGAGTCCGGCACCTGCATGCGCGCCTCGGCGAGGGCTTCACGATAGCCCTTGAGGCGTCCGGCGCCCGGGGTCAGTGGCGGACCGGCGATGTGCGCGATGCGGCGGCAGCCGCGCTCGATGAGATGCCGCGTGGCCATGCGGCCCATCTCCTCGTCGTCGGCGCCCACGTAGGGCGCCTGCGCGAGGGGGAAGCGGCGGTCGATGAGCACGTAAGGTACGCCGCGCGCCTCGATACGCTCGAAGAGGTCCGTGGAGGAAGGCGGCTGCGCGGAGGCGATCAGCAGTCCGTCCACCTGCCGCGCGAGCAACCGCTCTACTTCGCTGGTCTCGACGCCGCCGTTCTCCTCGGAATCGCAGATCACCACGTCGTACCCCAGCGGCCGGATGGTCGCGGCCACGCCTTTAGCGATCTCTCCGAAAAACGAGTGGATCAGGTCGGGGACCACCAGGCCGATGATGAACGTCCGCCGCGCAGCCAGACTGCGCGCCACCCAGTTGGGCTGGTAGTTCATCTCCTTGATCTTGGCCAGGACTTTGCGGCGCGTTTCGGCGCCGACATCCGCGCACTCGCGGACGACCTTGGAGACGGTCATCACGCTGACGTTGAGTTCCCGCGCGATGTCTTTCAGGCGAACAGGAGGGGTGGGCGGTTGTGGCATGGGCGTCAGCGGAGCACTGCTCCGAAACCGGAGTATATCAGGACGAAATCAAGGCGACAGGGCGCTCCGACCCGGTTCTCTTACGAACCCAGGGGGGGACTGCCACAATTAATAGGATCTTCAGATCTGGTACTCTGGTGTCCGCAGTTGGGACCACGCAGAAAGCGAACACTAGCTGGAGGATAGTGCCCGATGAAATCGTCTAGTCCCGGTAGGTCTCTCCTTGTCCTGGGGGTCTGTTCCTTGATGCTGCCCCTCGCGGCGGCTGCGGTAAACACGAGAAACGTTCTTGAATGGAAGCGGCTGGATTTCGAACCAAATCGCGGCCAGACGGCGCCCGAAGTGAAGTTTGTTTCCCACGGAAAGAAGTCGAGTCTCTTCCTGACCAGCAACAGCGCGGTCCTCTCGTTGCTGCGGGGAGGCCAGCGCCTGGTTCTGGAAACGCGGTTTCCCGGCGCCAATCCGAATCCACGCATGGAAGGGGCGGAGCGGCTGTCCGGCACGGTCAATTACTACCTTGGCGCCGATGCCGCGAAATGGCGGACGGGCGTTCCCCGGTACGGCCGGGTGCTGTATCGCGGCATCTATCCCGGTATCGATCTCGCGTATTACGGAACGGATCGCCAACTGGAATACGATTTCATGGTCGCGCCCGGCGCCGACCCGCGCGTCATCCGCATGGAACTCTCCGGGCAGGACGCGGCGCGCATCGATGCGCGGGGAGACCTGGTACTGCTCGCGGGCGGAAGCGAGTTGCGCCAACACAAGCCGGTCGTCTACCAGGAGGTCAATGGAAAGCGGCGACCGGTGGATGGCCGATATGTGCTGCGCGGTCGCACCGTATCGTTCGAGGTAGGCCCTTACGACCTCAAGCGCACGTTGATCATCGACCCCCTGCTGGGTTACTCGTCGTATCTCGGAGGCAACAATGAAGAGGACGCAGCCGCGGTCGCCACGGATCCGGCGTGCAACGTCTACATGACCGGCTCTACGCTCTCGACAGATTTCCCGGTTTCCTCCGGAACGTTCGCCGCTCCGCGCGGGAACGGCAGTTCTAAAGTCGTGCACGTGACCAAGATCGAGCCGGACGGTGAGAGCCTGGTTTACTCCGCGTTTCTGGGTGTGGGGAGCAGCACCGGACTGGCTGTGGACGCTGCCGGCAACGCCTACGTGACCGGCGTTCCCGGCTCCGACTTCCCCAACACCTACGACCCGGTTGGCGGAACCAATGCCGCCGCCTTCCTGGCCAAGTTGAGCCCGGATGGGGGCAAACTGATCTACTCCGCCATCCTGCGCAACGCCGCTCCCCGCGGCATCGCCATTGATCGCAGCGGCGCTGCCTACATTGCCGGCACGACCGGCAAACTGCTGCGCACCACCGCGGGAGTTCTGCAGCCGTCGTATCCGGGCACCTCGAGCAGCACCGGATTCGTGGCGAAGCTGAATCCGGACGGCAACAGTTTCGGATACATCACCTTCTTCGGCGGACCTTCCAGCAGCCAGACCGTGGCGATCAACGCGATTGCGGCTGACTCCTCGGGCAACGCGTACATCACGGGTTCCAGCGGCGCGGCGGACCTGCCGGTGACGGCATCGGCGCCTCAGCCGAGACTTTCGGCCGGAGTGGACGCGTTCGTCTTCAAGCTGAACGCCTCCGGTTCCGCGGTGCTGTTCGGTACCTACCTGGGCGGGACCGGCGCCGACACCGGATTCGGTATCGGGCTGGACGGCAGCAATAACCTCTACGCGGCCGGATGGACGTCCAGCGGCGCGTTTCCGACCACATCCGGCGCCTACCTCACGACGGTTGCCGGCTATGGCGGCGCCGGATGGGTGGTGAAGTACGGCCCGGATTACAAACTGCTCTATTCGACCTACATCGCGGACGTGAACGGGTTGCGCGGGCTGGCGGTGGACACGGCGGGCAACGCCTACACCGCCGGAGAGGCGTCGTTCACTTCCACCCTGCGCACGACCTCCGACGCCGTGAAGGCGAAAGTCGATCGCAACGCCGACGGAGCGGACGCCTGGGTGGCGAAGATCGACCCCAGCGGAAGCCGCCTCCTCTACGGCAGCTACTTCGGGGGATCGAAGGACGAGACCGTGGCGGGAATCGCGGTGGACGCGGATGCGAGCATCTATATCGCCGGGGAGACATTCTCCACCGATGTGCCGGTATCGTTCAACCCGGTACAGAAAACGCACGATCCCAACGTCAAGTACCGCGATTCGTACGTGACTCAGTTCGTGGAGCGGCCCTGGTTCGACGCGGAGCACGTCGCCAACGGAGCGAGTTCCCGCGGCGGCGCCGTGGCTCCCGGCGAGATCATCACGATTTACGGCTTCAGTCTCGGCCCGAAGGTGCTCAAGACCTACAACATTACGGCAGGCAAGTTCGACTCGCTGCTGGGCCGCGCCAAAGTCACCTTCGACGGAGTAGCTGCTCCGGTCATCTACGCGAATTGGGGCCAGACCAGCGTGGTCGTGCCGTATTCGGTGGCGGGCAAAGGGACCACGCAGGTGGTCGTGGAGTATAAGGGCCGTCCGAGCGCGCCCGTGGCCTTACAGGTGGTGGCTGCCGTTCCCGGAGTCTTCACCGTGCCTCCCGGCGGCACCGGGCAGGGCGCCATCCTGCTGGAGGATTATTCGGTGAACAGTCCCGGGAACCCCGTCGCGCGCGGACGCGCGGCCATGGTCTTCACCACGGTGGGCGGTGAGAGCGGACAGGACGGTGTGCTGGCCGCCGGGATCAGCCAACACCCCCTGGCCGTGACGGCGACCATCGGCGGGAAGGATGCGACGGTGATCTATGCGGGACCCTCTCCGGGGCTGATCTGGGGACTGACGCAGGTCAACGTGATCGTGCCCGACTCGGCACCCTCGGGCTCCGCCGTCCCCATCGTCATCACGGTGGGCGGAAGTTCGACGCAGTCCGGTGTCACCATCGCGGTGAAGTAAGGCGGGCCGGGCAGCGCGTGCCGCGGGTGGCAGCCGGGATCCGGGTTTGCCCGGTGGGAACGGTGCTGCCTCTCACCAATGCGGGAAGCGAAGCGGCGATTCAAAATTGATTTAAAGGTCTGGATAACTATAATTGAATCGCTGCCCGCCTGCCCGCGGATAGCTATGGCGTTCCGGGATCTGATTCTCCCGGCCCATAATCGGATAGCGGCAGATCGGAGGACCTATGTCGACCCGAAGCGCACTATGTGTCGGAGTTAACAAGTTCCACAATTACCCTGGCGCGGCCCTGCAGGGCTGCGTCGCCGACGCGAACAACATGTCGCTGTTACTGCAAAAGCTGCTGGGGTTCACCAGCGGCGATATTACGCTTCTCACGGATGAACAGGCGACCAAGGCGAACATCGTCAAGCACCTGAAGGAGATGATCGCGGGGGCGAAGGCGAATAAGTTCAGTTACCTGGTTTTCAGCTTGTCCAGCCACGGCACCCGGGTTCCCGACCGGGAAGGCGACGAAGTGGATCACCAGGACGAGGCGTTCTGCCCGCACGACCTTGCCGAGAAAGGCGGCGAGTGGGACCGGGATCACATCATCGTCGATGACGAACTGCGGGATCTCTTCATCCAGTTGCCGCCGAACGTCTTGCTGGAGGTGTATCTCGACACCTGCCACAGCGGCACGGGACTGCGGGAAATCGATATGCTGCTCGACCGCAAGCCGCGATACCTCTCGCCGCCGACGGCGAAGGCCTTCTACCGGATTCAGGGCACGCGGTTCCGCGGCGTGAGTCACGCGTTGATGGAGAAGGGCATCGTCCACCACATCCTGTGGGCGGCGTGCCGCGACGACCAGACCAGCGCCGACGCCAACATCGGCGGCAGTTGGCATGGGGCCTTCACCTACTTCTTCTGCAAGGAGATGATGGCCTGCAAGAACCAACTCTCGCGGGCGCAAGTTCTGGCGAAGGTTCGCAAGGACCTGCACGACGCCGGCTACAGCCAGGTGCCGCAGTTGGAGTGTGAAGCCACAAAGCGCGATCTTGGATTGCCGACTCCTCCGAAGGTTGCCGCCGCTTAAGGGAACGTCTCGTCCCCGGGCGCTGCGAGATGTGGTGCCCGGGGCGGGACTTGAACCCGCACTCTCCTTGCGGAAAACCGGATTTTAAGTCCGGTGCGTCTGCCGATTCCGCCACCCGGGCACGCTGCGCTGCGCGTCCCCATTCAGTTTAGCGGAAAGCATTGCGGACCTCAGCGCCTTCCTCAATCGACGGAACCGGCTCAGGCCACGCCGGCGTGCACGCCCTGGAAATACGCGATGGTTTCGCGCAAGCCGTCTTCGAGCGTCACCCGCGGTTCCCAGCCGAGCAATTGCTTCGCCTTCGAAATGTCCGGCTTGCGCTGTTTGGGGTCGTCCTCGGGCAGGGGATGGAAGACGATTTCCGACTTCGCCGCGGTCATGCGGCGGATGTGCTCGGCGAACTCGAGGATCGTCATCTCGCGCGGATTGCCCAGGTTCACGGGGTAGCGTTCGTCGCTGAGCATGAGCCGGTAGAGTCCGTCCACAAGATCGCTCACATAGCAGAAACTGCGCGTCTGCGCGCCGCTGCCGAAGACCGTCATGGGAAGGCCACGGAGCGCCTGGTCGAGGAACGCGGGCACCACGCGACCGTCGTCCAGTTTCATGCGCGGGCCATAGGTGTTAAAGATGCGCGCGATGTTGGTGCGCACGCCGTGCTTGCGGTGGTAGGCCATGGTGAGGGCCTCGGCGAAGCGCTTGCTTTCGTCGTAGCAGGAACGCGGCCCCACGGGGTTGACGTTGCCCCAGTAGGTTTCCACCTGCGGATGCACCAGCGGGTCGCCGTAGCATTCGCTGGTCGAGGTCACCAGGTAGCGGGCGTTCTTCTCGCGCGCGAGTTCGAGCATGTTGCGGCTGCCCACGCTGCCCACGTCCAGAGTCTCGATCGGGTATTCCAGATAATCCTTGGGACTGGCCGGCGAGGCCATGTTGACCACGCCATCCACCGCGCCTCCCACGGTGAACGGGCGGGTGATGTCCAGTTCGCGGAATTCGAATCGCGGGTGCCCGTCGAGGTGGGCGATGTTGCGGCGCGAGCCGGTCAGAAAGTTGTCCAGCGCAACGACGCTGTGGCCTTCCGCCAGCAGCCGGTCGCACATGTGCGAGCCGATGAAGCCCGCGGCGCCGGAGACGATGATTCGCAAAGACCCTCCAGCCCTTCATTGTACCCAAAGCCTCTTTGCGACCCGCGTGATACAGTCAAAACTGACCGTTTATGATCGACGCAACCTGGGCGGAACGCGCCCTTCTTCTGGTCCTGCTGCTGGTTTCCCTCGGACTTTTCTCGTGGCGGTTTCGCAAGGTCGTTCGCATCCTCCAGGGTGCGCGGCCGACGACGGACTTCACTCTCGCGCCGATGGGGCCGCGCATCCGCCGCTTCCTGTGGGAGGTGATGCTGCAGGGCAAGGTGATCGAGCAGCGGCCGCTGCCCGGCCTGGCGCATGCCTTCGTTTATTGGGGCTTCCTGGCTTTCGCGCTGATCACGATTAACCACCTGGCCACGCCCTTCGGCCTGCGCTTCCTCACGCCGGAATCGGCCTTCGGCGGCTTCTACTTCGGCTTTGTCGCGGTGTGGGCGGTGGCGGTCGCGATCTCCATCACAGGCCTTTTCGTGCGCCGCTTCGTGGTGCGTCCGGTGTGGCTGGGGAAGGTGTCGCCAGAGAGCGGCGTGATCGCCGGCCTGATCCTGGCCCTGATGCTGACCTATCTCGCGGGCCTCTGGATGGGCGATGAGACGCCTGCCGGGCAGGCGGTGTGGTGGGCGCACACGGCGTCGCTGTTGATCTTCCTGCCGCTGATTCCGCACACGAAGCATCTGCACCTGGTGCTCAGTCCGGCAACCGTGCTGCTCAAGCGCGACGGCTTCAGCCGCGTTCCGCCGCTGGCCGGCGACGAGGATTTCGGACTCGACACGGGCAAGGACGTGACCCGCATCGACGCGCTACAGGCCTTCTCCTGCGTGGAGTGCGGGCGCTGCACGGAACATTGTCCCGCGGCCAATACGGGTAAGGCGCTGAACCCGAAAGAGGTGATTCTGGGGCTTCGTGGCTACCTCAACGAACACGGCGCGGGCGCCGAGGCGCCGCTGTTGGGCGCGCACCTTTCCGAGGAAGCGGTGTTTCAGTGCACCACCTGCGGCGGCTGCGAGTTTCAGTGCCCCGTGGGCATCCAGCATCTGCCGGTGATCATCGGCCTGCGCCGCGGCGCGGTCAATACCGGGAAGTGGGAGAACGATTTCGGCGGCAAACTGTTCCTCAACCTGGAACGCTACGGCAACTCACTCGGATTCGCCGCCGGCGAGCGGCAGAAATTTATCGAGAAGAATCAACTTCCTTACTACGACGGCACGCAGGAGTACTGCCTGTGGCTGGGCTGCATGGGCGCTTACGATCCGCAGGGGCGCGAGATCGTGCTCGCCTTAACGCGTGTGCTGCGCCACGCCGGGGTGACGTTCGGCGTACTGCGCAAGGAGAAGTGCACGGGCGATCCGGCACGGCGGCTAGGCAACGATCTGGCGTTCACGCAGGTGGCGGAGACCAACATCGAAACCATCAAGGCGGCGAACGTGAAGAAGATGGTGTCGATCTGCCCGCACTGCGTGCGGACGATTTCCACCGACTGGCGCGAAGCCGGCGCCACGTTCGACATCGAACACCACAGCGAACTGCTGGCGCGGCTGGGCGGGAAACTGCCCGAGGCGGCCGGTGCGAACGAGCGCGTGGTGTACCACGACCCCTGCTACCTGGGGCGCTATCGCGAGAAGTACGAGGAGCCGCGCGCGGTGATCGGACGGACGGCCGAGGTGGTGGAGGCGCGGCGGTCTCGCGAGCGCTCGTTCTGCTGCGGCGCCGGCGGCGGGCAGATGTTCCTCGGCGAGGAGCAGGGCAAGCGGGTCAACGTGGAGCGCGCCGAGGAACTGGCGGCGACGGGCGCGGGAGTGATCGGCACCGCGTGCCCGTTCTGCCAGAGCATGTTCCGCGCGGCGCTGGACGGCGCGGCGGCGCCGCCGAAATTGCTGGATATCGCGCAGATCGCGGCGGCATCGCTTCCCGCGAGGATTCCCTCCAGCGAAGTGTGATTACATCGGATAGTGGCTCTGCACGCTCTCGATAAAGCCGCCTCGCTCCCGCTGCACTCGCGCACGCCGCTCGAGTGGGGCGCGAGCGTGCTCGCCGATCCGGTGCGCCTCCTGATCGATCACGCGTTCCTCGAAAAGAAGGCCGCCAACAACGCGCTGGAACTGATGACCCGCTGGCCGCACGATTGGGTCGAGGGCTGGGTGGAGACCATGACCGCGGTGGCGCGCGACGAAGCCGCGCACCTCGCGCAGGTCACGCGCCTGCTGATGAAGCGCGGCGGGAGGCTGGAGCGCGTGCACAAAAATCCCTACGCCAACGCACTGCGCCAACTGGTACGCAAGGGCGGTCCGGGCGAAGTGCTTGACCGGCTGCTGATCTCTGCGCTCATCGAGGTGCGCTCCTGCGAACGCTTCGCCGTGCTCAGTGCAGCGTCGCCCGACCCCGAACTCGCCGCGTTCTATCGGGCATTGTTCTCGTCGGAGATGGGCCACTACAAGGTGTTCCTGCGGCTCGCGCGCAAGGTCTCCGGCCGCGCCGTGGCGGATGCGCGCTGGCAGGAGATGCTCGCAGCGGAAGCGCGCATTCTCGCGCGGCAGGAACCCGGTCCGCGCATTCACTCGCGCTAGTTACAGCCGGGTGAATCGTGAAGATATAAACAATCGGACATCGGAGTACCTTTCTTCCCGCGGGCCGACCCACTACAATTGAGGCACCCCGGAGGACCAACATGTCAGCACCGGCATTATCTCCGCGTCCTTCCTCCAGCGCCCGGCCTTATATGGGGGCGATTCCCTATTCCGGCGGCGTTACGTTCCGCGTCTGGGCTCCCTTCGCCGACGCGGTGTACGTCGCGGGCGAGTTCAACAACTGGCAACCGCCCGCCAACCCGCTCGCCTTCGAGACAGCGGGCTACTGGTCGGTGGATGTGGACGGCGCCGAAGCCGGCCAGCAATACAAGTTCGTTATCTCCCGCAACGGCGAATACCTGTGGCGCATCGATCCCTATGCCAAACACGTTACTAACTCCGCCGGCAACGGAATCGTCACCGACAGTTCCTTCGACTGGGGCGATCAGGTCTTCTACGCCCCGGCATGGCACGAGATGGTGATTTACGAGATCCACACCGGGTCCTTCAACGACCAGACCCCCGGCAGTCCGGGCTTTTACGATTCCGTGCGCGAGAAACTGCCCTACCTGCGCGACCTCGGCATCAACACCATCGAGATCATGCCCACCAGCGAGTTTCCCGGCGGCTTCTCGCTCGGCTACAATCCGTGCGACATCTTCGCCGTCGAGAGCGATTACGGCGGTCCGCTGGAACTCAAGCGCTTCATCCGCGACGCGCACGCGAACGGCATCGCTGTGCTGCTCGACGTGGTCTACAACCACCTCGGGCCCAACGACCTGCCCACCTGGCGCTTCGACGGCTGGTACGAGAACTCGGGCGGCGGCATCTACTTCTACAACGACTGGCGCGGCGGCAGCCCCTGGGGTCCGCGCCCCGATTACGGGCGCCCCGAAGTGCGCCAGTTCCTACGCGACAACCTGCTGATGTGGGCCGAGGAGTTCCGCTTCGACGGCTTCCGCTACGACGCCACGTCCTACATCCGCAGCGTTTACGGCGACCACGGCGAACTCGCGGACGGCTGGAACCTGCTGCGCTGGATGAACGACGAGTTACAGGCCCACCAGGCGTGGAAGATCACCATCTCCGAAGATCTGCGCAACGACGCGTGGCTCACGCGCCCGACCGATTGGGGCGGCGCCGGCTTCGATACGCAGTGGGACGGCGACTTCGTTCATCCCGTGCGCGCCGCGCTCACCAACCCCTTCGATCAATACCGCGACATGAACGCCGTCGCGCAGGCGCTCTACCATCGCTACGGCACCGACGCGCTGGAGCGTGTGGTGTACACCGAATCGCACGACGAAGTGGCCGGCATCAACGCCAAGCAGCGGCTGCCCAGCGATATCGACGGCGGCAACCCCACAAGCTGGTACGCGCGCAAGCGCTCCATGCTCGGCGGCGCGCTGGTCTTCACCGCGCCGGGAATCCCGCTTATCTTCCAGGGCCAGGAATACCTCGAGACCGGACCGTGGCGCGATTCCGTTCCGCTCAACTGGGACAATGTTACGCGCAACGCGGGCGTGCTGCGGATGTATCGCGACCTGATCCGCCTGCGCCGCAACTGGTACGACAACACGCGCGGACTGCGCGGCCAGAACATCAACGTCCACCACGTCAATAACGACGCCAAGGTACTCGCCTTCCACCGCTGGGAGCAGGGCGGCGCCGGCGACGATGTCGTCGTGGTCTGCAACTTCGCGGACAGCGCCTGGGACAGCTACACGATAGGAGTCCCGCGCGAAGGTTTGTGGCGCGTCCGCTTCAACTCGGACTCGAATCTCTACAGTGGCGATTTCGGCAACCACGCGGCGTTCGACGCCTACGCGGAGCAGTCCGGCTACGACGGAATGCCGTGCCGCCTCAGCATCGGTGTGGGCCCCTACAGCGCCGTGATCCTCTCTCAGTAGGAGACTCGCATGGCAGCTACACACTACATCTCCGCCGATCTTGCGTGTGTCTACGACCGCAATTCGGCCCCCAAGGCGCTGCTGACAACGCTGGCCTGGGGCGATCCGGTGGAAGTTCTGGAAACGGGTTCGAAGTTCGTCAAGATCGGGCTGACGGTCTTTCGCGAACTGGGCGACGGCAGCCACGAACCCCAATCGGTCGAGGGATTCATCCTTGCCGATCCGGCAAAAGCGGTGCGCCCGCTGGCGCAGAACCGCGTGCTGAAAGTCGATTTCGTGGACGTGCAGCAGGGCGATGCCGCCGTCCTGGAAACGCCGGGCGGCAAGGTGATGACCATCGACGGCGGCGATAACAACTTATTCGCGCGCTACCTGGCGGCGCGCTACTCCGGCACCTCGGCGGCGCAACCGCGGGACATCGACTGCATGCTGATCTCGCACGGCGATTCGGATCACTCCGCCGGGCTGGCCAGCATCCTCCAATCGGAGAAGCATGCCACGGCGAACAAGCGGGCATTCATTCAACCGCGACGGCTCTATCACAACGGCCTGGTGAAGCGGCCCGACAGCAACCGAAAGGAAACCGAGATGCTCGGGCCGACCGCCGAGCTGGACGGCGCCCTCTACTGTACTGATCTGGAGGACGACCTGCGCCAGACTGACAGCGGCGAGATGAATCAGATCTTCCGCGCGCTCCAGACCGCTCTGAAAACGTACGGAGAGCGCGGAGATCTGAAGGTTCAGCGCATCGAGCACGGTGACGACGCGTGTTTCCAATTTCTGAGCGACAACGAACCGGTTCCGCTGAGAGTGCAGGTGCTGGGGCCCATCACGCATGGGGTGAACGGAGGCAAGGGGCTCAAGTTCCTGCGTCAGCCCGGCACGGCCCCGCGGTTGGAGAACGAATCGCTCAGCGTGGAACCGCCTGCCCACGGCGAATACTCCGCCTCTCATACGATCAACGGTCATTCCGTGGTGCTGCGGTTCACCTACGGCAAATTCGCCTTCCTTTTCGCCGGCGATCTGAACGCGGAGTCTGAGAAGTTCCTCACACAGGCGCACCGCAACGGCGAACTGGACCTCAACTCCGAAGTCCTCAAGGTGCCGCATCACGGCTCCTCGGATTTTTCGGCGGCGTTTCTGTGTGCCGTATCGCCCGCAGTCTCCATCGTCTCCTCGGGCGACGAAAGCGAGCGCAAAGAGTACGTGCATCCGCGCGCCAACCTGATGGGCGCGCTCGGCAAATACTCGCGCCTTGCCGAACCGCTGATCTTCGTCACCGAACTGGTGGCGTTCTTCAAGATGGTCGGGTGGGCGGCTCCGACCGAAGCCAACACCGCGCGCCGTTTCTTCGCTTTCGAGCGCTCCGCCTTCGGCATTGTGAAACTGCGGACGGACGGCGATCGCCTGATGGTCTACACCAATAGCGGACTGGCCAAGCTCAAGGAAGCCTACGCCTTCACCAAGGATGCGACCGGCAGACTCGTGCCGGCGAAGGTCGCCTTCGCCTGAGACTCAGCGCTCGTCGGCGAACGAGAATACCGGCGCGATGTCCACCGGGATGTCGCCGGTCGCGGCGAGCGCGGTCTTCAGGGCGTCCGGCACATTGCCGTACTTCGCAAACCACGCTTCGGCGCGCGCGCGATCGCCCGCCGCCTCGATGGTGAGCAACTCTCTCGTCAGCGCTGCCAGCGCCGCCGGAGCTTTCGCGTAATTCACGGAGTAGCGCCCGTTCGCAAGGCGGACCGCGCCGCTCTCCACCAGGTAATTGAACTCCATCAACTCCGCCTTGCTGTGCGCTTCCGCCGCGCCAAACCGCACTGAGCGGAAAATGCCGGCCACGTAGGACGCGTAGTATTCCTCGCGCCGGTTCGCCGCGATCGCGCCCTTGCGCATCAGCCACTCGAGGCCGAACATGCCGGTCACATCCGCCTTGGCCTCTTCCAATGCCGCGTACGCCGGACCGATGGCTTCGTTGATCGCCACCTGCTTGCCCGCGCGGTGCGCGAACGCCGGGCCGAGACCGTGCGCGATCTCGTGCATCACAACCGCGGCCAGGTACCCTTCGGCGCTCGCCAACCTCGCCTGCGCCGGGTCCATCACGCGCGCCGCCACCGGCAGCACGATCTCATTCACTCGCGCATCCATGAAATTCTTGAAGAAGATCTGCTTGCTGCCCTTCTCCTGGTGCACGCGCGGATCGTTGGGCAGGTTGTCGGCCACCGCCTGGTACCCGTGCCGCAGCTCGCCACCGCGGTACGGCACGTCCATCACTTCCATCGGAGCCGCGTGGCCGCGCTTCGAGGGCCGATCCGGCGCCGGCACCGGCAGCGCGTCCTGTATGTCGGCAACGTAGCGCTGATACAGCGCGAGTTTGCGGCTCTCCGGCTCGTTGCGCACCATCACGGCGGCGCCGTAGAAACCCTTCACGCCGAGCAACTCGTCCGGATAGCTTTCATAGGGCGCGAAGATCACGTCGAATTTGGGGTCCTTCAAATCCACCCACGCGAGGTCGCTGGCGTAGTAATCGTCTGTGAGCAGCGCATCCGCGCGCAGCCGCAGGAACCGCGCGAACGCGGGGTCGTCGCTCAACGCGGCGGCGTCGCGCAACGCCCGCGCCATCGGCTCCGTCAGGTCGCGGTACGCGACGTGGTACGGTACGCCCGCCAGTCGCTCGCCGCGCCGCTCCACCACGGTGTAAGGCGCGTAGATCGCCGCGCGATCCCCGGGATGAACCGCCACAGCACGCTCGATCTCCTCGCGCGTGATTCCGCGCGGATACACCGCGTGCCCGGGCGGCATGGGCGGAGCGCCCGCGAAGGGGCGATTGCCGTCCACCAGGTCCCACCGCCCGCCCATGATGCCGAGCAGCTCTTTCAGCGTCTGGTCCGTCGTGGCGCGATACAGGTCGTAACCCTCCGGATCGTACTGCCGCCAGAAGACGCGGTCGAGCAGTCGCGACGCCTCCAAGAGTTTCTCCACCATCTGCCGTTCGCGCGCGGAGAGCCCGGCGGCGTGAAACGGCATCGCGACCGTCTTCCAGCGGGCGAGTCGCGCGACCTCGTCACCCGCGCCGCGCGTCTGCGCCACCGCCATCGTGAAAGCCGCCGCGAAGGCGAAGGTCCATCCGGTCCTGAGGGTCATGCTATTTCGTCCCGTCCACGGCCGCTTCCACCATTTGGATGAACACCTGTTGCGGGCGCGTCATCTCCTCGCCCGTGATTTGCGTCATGAAAACACCCACGATTGCCTTCCCCTTGTCCGCGTAGGACCACGTGCCGAACGCGCCGCCGTGTCCGAAACTGTCCGTCGGCAACAGGTCGTACGTCGCATCGCCGTCGCGCGGCACCGTGAAGGCGAGGCCGTTGCCCGCGCCCAGATTGAACGTGGCGAGCGCGCCGGTGTGCAGTGCGGTCATCACCGCAACGCTGGAGCGCGAGAGCAACCGTCTCCCCCTGTAGACGCCGCCGTCGAGCATCATCTGGTAGAACGCCGCGACATCGGCCGCGGTCGAATAGAGGCCGAACTCCGGCGCCGGGTACTTCGCGCCCTTGCGGTAGAGCGTGGGATCGCCGCCGAGTACATCCGGCCCCGGCAGCGTGAGTCTGCCGTGCTGGTGACGATAGAGCATCGCGATGCGCGGGATGCGCGCCGGCGTCGGGAAGAAGAAGCTGTCGTTCATCCCCAGCGGCGTGAGCAGGCGCTCCTGCATGAACTTCTGGTAGGGCATGCCGGAGACCGCTTCGATCACGCGTCCGACGGTCGCGATCGCCATGTTGCTGTAATTCCAATGGGCGCCCGGTTCGGTGCGCAGCGGCAGGGTGGCGAAGAACTTGACGGCGTCGGCGAGCGGCACCGTCATTTCGTACTCGATCTGTTTGCGAGGTTCCGGCGGCGGATCCGTCTGCATGCCGCTGGTGTGCGTGAGCAACTGGTAGAGCGCGACAGGCCGGTGCTCGCCCTGCGGACCTGGTTGCGCGGCGAACTCCGGCAGGTAGCGCTCCACCGGATCGGTGAGCACCACCTTGCCCTCCTCCACCAGCATCATCAGGGCCGCCGCGGTCATCGGCTTGGTCATGGACATGATTTGAAATATCGCGTCCGTGCGCATGGGCCGGCGCGACTCCAGGTCCTGCCAGCCCACCGCGCGATGCGCCAGCACCTCGCCGTGCTGCGCGACGTAATATACGCACCCGGGGATCTCGCGCGCCTCGACCAGCGCTTGCATGCGCGGTGCGATCGCGCTCAGCCGCGCGGTCACCGCGGGCGGTTGAGCCGCACTTGCCGTCAGGGCGAAGAGACACAATGCCAGCCGCATGTAGACATTGTATTCACGCCGGGAACTTCAGAGTACGGGTTCTTGGAATGACGCAATTCGGATACACTGTCCGTGATGAGCGCGGCGACCCCGTTCCGTTGGCCCGGCTCGTGGACCACACCCGACACCGTCGATCTGCTGCAAGGCACGGCGGTCGACCTGATCCTGCTCCCCGAGGATCGGGTCTTCGATCGCGTGCGGGCTCGCGCGCGCGAACGCGGCATCGCCAGCGCCGTCGCGCCGCCCGAGGGAGTCGCGATGGCGCCGGGCGCGTGGCCGGGCGTGAAGCTGTCGCGCGGCGGCGAGGCCGAATTCGCGGCCGGACCCACCGGTGTGCCGTGGGTCGATTCCAACGGCTGGCTGGTGCGGCTCATGCGCGCGATGCACCCCGGCGCCGCGGCGTGGATCGACGCGCCACCCAAGGATCGCGCCGTCTTCCCGCCCGCCTCCTACGAACTCGCCGTGGCCGACGCCGCCGCGCACGGTGGACGCTGGATCCTGGCGCTCGACAGCGCGCTCGCCTCCCACATCACACCCGACGCTCCCGCGTGGAAGCGCATGATGGCCGCGGCGAGCTTCTTCGCGGCGCGCCGTGCGTGGATGGAGTGCACGCCCGCGGCGACCCTCGGAGTAGTCAGCGATTTCAGCGGTCCCAACGAGTTCATGGGGCAGGAACTGTTGAACCTGGTTGCGCGCTCCGGCCAGCAGTATCGCGTCGTACCCAAGGCGCGTCCCGATTTCGCCGGGCTGCGCGCGATCCTCTACGCCGATCGCGACGCGCCCTCCCCCGCGCTTCGCCGGCAGGCGCTCGCCTTCGTCGAAGCCGGCGGACTGCTCATCGCCGCGCCAGTTTGGGGCGCGGCGCCCGGCCGCGAAGTTGCGGCGGACCACCCGCGTTTCGCCCTCCGCGCGCACGGCAAGGGACGCATTGCACTCGCCCACGCCGAACCCGACGATCCCTGGATGCTGGCCAACGATTCGGCCGTGCTCGTCAGCCACCGCTACGATCTGGTCCGCTGCTTCAACAGCGGTTCGTTCGGCGCCTGCTACACCGTATCGCCGGACCGCGTCCGCACCGTTGTGCACGTGCTGTTCTATGCCGATCGCGGGCCGAGCGAAGCCGCGATACGCATCGCCGGAAGCTTCCGCACGGCGCGCATCTCCACCATCGACCGCCCCGATCCCCAACCCGTGCGCGCTCAGTTCGCCAGGGACGCGGTTGAAGTCCACCTGCCGCCCGTGCCGCCGTACGTGGCCATCGAACTGACCGCATGAGGAGGATGCCATGACCTGCCGCCAGAGCCGACGCAACTTTCTCACGAGCAGCGCCGCGGCGCTCTCCGGCGCGTGGATCGGGGAACGCAATCCGGCGCGTGCAGCGGCGCCCGCCTCGCCGGTGGCGATCGCGCGCTGCCGCTCGTACACGCCGGGAGAACTCCTCCCCGCGATGACCCGCATGTTCGATCGCCTGGGCGGTCTTGCGCGCCTGGTGAAGGGCAAGACGGTCGCGGTCAAGATCAATCTCACCGGGTCTCCCACGTATCGCCTGCACTATCTGCCGGTCGAAGATACGCACTACACGCACCCACAGGTGATTGCCGCGGCGGCGCATCTCATGGGGCGTGCCGGAGCGAAGCGCATCCGTATTCTGGAAAGCCCGTGGTCCACCGCGGACCCGGTGGAGGAGTATGTGCTGCAGGCCAACTGGGAACCGCGCGACATCCTGGGCGCGGCGCCCAACGTGGAGTTCGAGAACACCAACTACCTGGGCCGCGGCAAATGCTATTCGCGCCTCACTGTGCCCTTCGGCGGCTACGTGTATCCGGCGTTCGATCTCAATCACTCCTACGAAGACTGCGACGTGTTCGTGAGCATCGCCAAGATGAAGGAACACGCCACCGCCGGCGTCACGCTCTCCATGAAGAACTGCTTCGGCATCACGCCGTGCACGATTTACGGCACCGGCGCGGGCATCGACGAGCCGTCGCTGATTCCCAAGGGCGGGCGCGGTCCGATCCACGCAGGCGATCGCGGGCCTTCGAAGAGCGCGCCGCAGGAGTTGCACCCCGATGGACCAAAGCGCGATACCTACCGGGTGCCGCGCACGGTCGTGGATCTGAATGCCGCGCGCCCGGTCCACCTGGCGATCGTCGAAGGCATCCGCACCATGACCGGTGGAGAAGGTCCGTGGGTCAACGAGGACCTGCAAGCCGTGGCGCCGGGCGTGATCGTGGCCGGATTGAATCCCGTGTGTACGGACGCAGTCTGCATGGCAGTGATGGGCTTCGATCCGCTGGCCGATCGCGGCACCGCGCCCTTCGAAGCCTGCGACAGCACCTTGAAACTGGCCGAGGACGTGGGGCTGGGCACGCGCGACCTGAGCCGTATCGAGGTGGTGGGAGCCGGCATCGCGGAGGCCAAGTTCGATTTCGCCGCCATGCGCGGGAAGAGACGCAGCGCACCGCCTCAGGGCGCGGCGCGGAGAGGTTGAACGATGAAGATCTCACGCAGATCGCTGATGCAAACGGCCGCGGCTGCCAGTGCCGCGGCGATGGCGCCGCAAGTGGACGCGGCCACCATGCCCCCGAACCGCTTCGAGGGCAAGGACACGCCGAAACTCTGCCTTGGAATCGGCGACGGCGGACCCGTCGCGCAGGGCACGCCCGACGAAATGGCGGCGGCGAGCGCGCGCCGGCTGTGCCAGATCGGCGTCCAGCACGCCATCACCGGGATGGGCCGTATCCCCTGGGAAGAGGACGCGCTTCGCACGCTGCTCGACCGCTACAAGAAGAACGGCGTCACCATCGGCAACATCATGATCGGCGGCTTCGATCGCGCCATCTACAACCGGCCCGGGAAGGACGAAGACATCGAAAAGGTGATCCAGTCCATCCAGGTCGCGGGCAAGTGCGGCCTGCCGGTGGTCGAGTACAACTGGTACGCGCATCGCGCCATGGAAGGCTATTTCGCCGAAGAGGGTCGCGCCGGCTCCGGCTGGACCGGGTTCGATTATGACCGCGAAGTAGAGTCCGGCGGGAAGAAGATGAAGTTCCGCGATCTCCCGCCGCTGGAGCGCGAAGGCGCCCACACGCTGGACGAGATGTGGACCAACATCGCCTACTTTCTCAAGGCCGTGATTCCCGCGGCGGAGAAGGCCGGAGTGCGGCTGGCGCTGCATCCCAACGATCCGCCGGCCCCGGTTTCGCGCGGCTCGCAGCAGATCATGGGCACGGTGGATGGTTGGAAGAAGCTGATCGCCATCGTCAACAGCCCGGCCAACGGCATTACGTTCGATTGCGGTGTGACGAAAGAGATGGGGCAGGATCCGGTGGACGTGTGCCGCTACTTCCTCTCGCGCGACCGCATCAACCACTGCCACTTCCGCAATGTGAAGGTGCCGAAACCGTACGAACGCTACAGCGAAGTCTTCATCGACGAAGGCGAGAACAACATGTTCGCCGTGATGCGCGAACTGGTGCGCGGCAAGTACACGCGGCTGATTTATCCCGAGCATCCGCGCGCCATCGATTACGATCGGGAACGGACCAACTTCCGCCCGCAATATCCGGGCGGCGGCACTTACGCCGCATTTGCTTATAACGTGGGTTACGCGCGGGCGATGATGCAGGCCGCGCTGACAGTGGGGTGATTCCATGCAAAACGCACGACGATCGTTTCTGAAGGGCGCGGCCGGCGCCCTCGGCGCGGGGCTCTGGGCCGGTGTGGACCTGGAGGCGTATCCGCAAAACACCAACACGAATTCCAAACCTTCCGCATTGAAGATCACGGACCTGCGTATCGCCACCATCACGCGCGCGCCCATGACCTGCCCGCTGATCCGGATCGACACCAACCAGGGCATCTACGGGCTCGGCGAAGTGCGCGACGGCGCGAGCAAGAACTACGCGCTGATGCTCAAGAGCCGCCTGCTCAACGAAAACCCCTGCAACGTGGACAAGCTCTTCCGCAAGATCAAGCAGTTCGGCGGACCGGCGCGGCAGGGCGGCGGCGTGTGCGGCGTGGAAATGGCGCTCTGGGATCTGGCCGGCAAAGCCTACAACGTGCCGGTGTACCAGATGCTCGGCGGCAGATTTCGCGACCGCATCCGTTGCTACGCCGACACCACGGAATCGCACGACCCGGTCGAGTACGGGCGGCGACTCAAGGCGCGCCGCGACCAGGGCTTTACGTGGCTGAAGATGGATCTCGGCATCGACCTGATGGAGAACGATCCCGGCTGCATCACGCGCCCCGGCGGCGAAAGCGTCGGGCAGGGCGGACGCACGCAGCACATGTTCACCGGCATCGAACTGACCCCCAAGGGGCTGGCGCGCATGGGCGAATATGTCGCCGCCGTCCGCGAGCAGGTGGGCTACGACATTCCGCTCTCCGCCGACCACTTCGGCCACATCGGGTTGAACAGTTGCATCCGGCTCGGCAAGGAGATGGAGAAGTACAACCTGGCGTGGCTGGAGGACATGATCCCCTGGCAGTACACCGATCTGCTCAAGAAGATCTCCGACGCGGTGGATATCCCGATTCTCACCGGCGAGGACATCTACCTCAAAGAGCCGTTCATGGAACTCTGCCGTGCGCACGCCGTGGACATCATCCATCCCGACCTGGCCACTTCCGGCGGCATCCTGGAGACCAAGAAGATCGGCGACGGCGCGCAGGAGTACGGCGTCGCCATGGCGATGCACTTCGCCGGCTCGCCGATTTCCTGCATGGCCAACGTGCACTGCGCCGCGGCTACCGAGAACTTCCTGGTGATGGAGAACCACTCGGTGGACGTGCCGTGGTGGAACGATCTGGTGGACGGCGTGGAGAAGCCGATCGTCAACAAAGGCTTCATCACCGTGCCGGACAAGCCGGGCTTGGGCATCACGCTGAACGAAGAGGTCGTCAAACAGCACCTGCTGGAGCCGGGCTACTTCGAACCCACCCCGCAGTGGAACGTAGACCGGACCAACGACCGCCTTTGGAGCTGATCGAAGATGAGAGCCCTTCTGTTACCGCTCGCCGCCGTGCTGTGCCTGCCGCCCGCGCATGCGCAGTTATACAAATTGACGCGCGAGCAGTTGATCGAACTGACGGCGCAGAATCCCTTTGAGCGCTTCCCGGACGGCCGCCCGAAGGTGCCGAACGACCTGATGGAGCGCGCCCGGGGCATGTCCGCGGAGGATGTGTTCGCGGTCATCCCCGGGCGCGGCTTCCGCAATCAGTACGAAGATGGCTTCCAGACCCTGCGTCCGAAACAGAAGATGGTGGGGCGCGCATTCACCGTGCAGTTCATGCCCGCGCGCCCGGACCTGGACGCCGTGGTCAACGCCAAGGGCCGGGTCTACAACCAGACCGCGCTCGACATGCTGCAACCCGGCGACGTCCTGGTGGTGGAACTCTTCGGTAAGGAGGCCGACGGCACCATCGTGGGCGACAACCTCTTCTACTACATGGCCAGGACCGCCAGGTGCGCCGGGCTCGTGGTGGACGGTGGCATCCGCGATCTGGAGGGCATCTCTGAAATCGACATGCCCGCCTACTTCCGCAAGGCGCACCCCAGCTACCTGACCAACGTCACCATCACCGGCATCAACATTCCAGTGCGCATCGGCAACGCAACCGTGATGCCCGGCGACCTCGTGTTCGGCGACGCCGAGGGCGTGTACTTCATTCCGCCGCAACTGGTGCGGCAGACCGTGGATGCCGCCGATACCACCCATATCCACGACGAATGGACGCGCAAGATGTTTGACACCGGCAAGTACAAGTCGAGCGAGATTTACGGCAGCCCGAAGGATCCGGCGTTGAAGAAAGAGTACGAAGAGTATCTGAAGAAACGTCTGGAAGAGATCCGCAAGAAGCAATAACCCAAGGAGCCTCATGAATCGCAGACACTTTCTCTCCGGCGCCGCGGCAGGACTGGGCGCGCGCGCCCTGGCCGCGCAGGAAGCGGCGCAGCGCGCCACCCGGGCGCTGCCCGCGCCGATCATCAAGGACGTGCAGGTGATTGCCACGGCGCCCGCCGGTTCGCGCCTCAGCGTGGTCAAGATCCTCACCGACCAGGACGGACTGCATGGCTACGGCTGCGCCACGTTCACGCAGCGCGCCGAGGTCGTCAACACGGCGATCGAAAAATACCTGCGCCCGTTCCTCACGGGCAAGCCGGCGGACCGTATCGACGATCTGTGGCAGGCCATGTACAACAGTTCCTACTGGCGCAACGGCCCGGTGCTGAACAACGCCATCAGCGGCGTGGACCAGGCGCTCTGGGACATCAAGGGGCGGCAGGCGGGCATGCCGGTGTACGAACTGCTCGGCGGCAAGTGCCGCGAAGCGGTGGACTGCTACACGCACGCTTCCGGCGCCGAAATTCCGCAGGCCATCGAGAGTGCGAAGCGCATCATCGCCCAGGGCTTCCGCCACGTGCGCGTGCAGGTGGGCGTGCCCGGCATGGACGGCTACGGCGCCGGACGCGGCGGCACGCCGGCGCAGGGCCTTCACTCCGGCGGCGTCTTCGAACCGGCGGTCGCCATGCGCCGCGAACTGAAGGTGCTGGAGACGGCGCGCAAGGAATTGGGTGACGAGATCGAACTGCTGCACGACATGCACGAACGCTATCCGCCGAACATGGCCGTGCAGTTCGCCAAAGCCGTGGAGCCGCTGCGCCTCTTCTTCCTCGAGGACTCGCTCTCGCCCGAGGACATCGAATACTTCCGACAGATCCGCCAGAACTGCGCCACGCCGCTGGCCATGGGCGAGTTGTTCAACAGTCCGCACGAGTGGCGCCCGCTGATCGCTGGGCGACTGATCGATTTCATCCGCATGCACGTCTCGCAGGGCGGCGGCGTCACCCCGATGCGCAAGGTGGCGGCGTTCGCCGAACTCTACGGGGTGCGCACCGCGTGGCACGGTCCGGGCGACGTCTCTCCCGTCGGACACGCGGCAAACGTGGCGCTCGATCTGGCCTGCTACAACTTCGGCATCCAGGAATACTCGGCGTTCAATGAGCGCTCCCGCGAAGTCTTCCAAGGCTGTCCGGTGATGAAGGACGGCTACCTGTGGGCCACGGAGGCTCCCGGATGGGGCATCGAAATCGACGAGAAGGCCGCGGCCAAATATCCCTACGGCTCCTTCGAGGGCGGCGAACGCAAGTCGCTGAACGGAGGCTGGGGCGAAATCCGCAAGCGCGACGGCACGATCATCAAGCAGTGACCGTGGCGTAGCGGTGCGTTTCGGCCGGAGCGCGGTCCGCCATGCCGTGGTTTCGTATAATTCTGACCATGGTGCCTAATGCCAGGCTGGGAACCCGGCTCCCGATCCTGATCCTGATGCTGTCGCTCTCGCCGGGGGCGATCCCTCCCGCCCCTGCGGCCGAATCCTCGTGTTGCGGTGCGATCACGGAGCGAGGCAAGCAACTCCTGGCGGTGCTCGATGGCATGAATGTCGAGTCTCTGTGGCTGTCGCATGAACACGTCAACTGGGAGACCGGCGAGCCGGACAAAGGCGAGGACTATACCGGACCCGGCCGATCGACGCATTGCAGCGCGTTCGCCGCCGCGGTGGGAAAGCGGGTCGGCGTCTACATGCTGCGCCCGCCCGAGCACGGGCAGATACTGCTGGCAAATGCGCAGGCGGGATGGTTTGGTTCGCCGGCCGGCCTGCGGAATGGGTGGCTGCCGGTGAAGGACGCTCATGAGGCGCAGTCGCTGGCCAACCGCGGAAACCTCGTGGTGGTCGTGTTCGAGAGCCCGGACCCGCACCGGCCGGGACATATCGCGATCGTCCGGCCGGCGCATCGCCCCACGCGGCTGCTCGAAGAGAACGGACCGGAAATCATCCAGGCCGGGCAGAGGAATTACACAAAGACCTCGACGAAAGTGGGCTTCCTTGCCCACCCGGGAGCATGGCCGGGGGGCGTGCGGTATTACGCCCATCCCATCGAGCAATAGGCGGGCCGAAGGGCCGGGTCCAGTGGCGCGAATCGCGGGATCCGGTTAGATCCGGCCGAACTTCGCCACGGCTTCCTTGATGGATTTGAACTTCTCGATGAAGGGCAGCATGCGGTGCTCGGTATCGTCGAGTTCCTGCGCCTTCTTCAGCACGTCCGCCGCCTTCGCCTTCGGCACCACGGCGACGCCGTCCTCGTCCGCGGTCACAATGTCCCCCGGATTCACTCGCGCCCCCGCGCACGTTACCGGCACGTTCACACCGGCGACGCGGAAGTGGTTGATCGTGGTGGAAGGCGCGACGCCGCGGCTGAATACGGGAAACTGGATGCGGCGGATTTGCGGCGTATCGCGCACGCTGCCGTCCACCACCGCGCCGGCGAGTCCGCGCACCTTCATCGCGGTGGTCATGAGCGCGCCCACGCCGCCGTAATCCAGGCCGTCCTCCAGCACCATCACGTACACCGATCCCGGCGGCGCGGCATCGATCGCGTCCAGCATGCCCTGCGATGCCGGCGCGCCCTCCTTATGCTCCTCCTTCTTGAGCAGCACGGTCACCGCCGGACCGGCGAACTTCACCGGCGATATCGGGCGCATGTCGTGCGACATGTACGCGCGCTGTCCGTATAGCTGCTCGACCGCGTCGGAGACGCTGGCCACCTCCGTCAACCGGAACCCCTCTACCAGGGGATCGGCCGCCGGCTGCGCCATCAGCCAGACACACGCCACCGGTACCGCGACCGCCGCCGCGGCGACGCACAGGATCCGTTTCATGGATAACCTCCTTAAAGCGGGAGGGCGGTCAGCGTTTGACGAGCACGTCGCGCTCGTAGCGGCGCACTTCGTCGAACCAGCCGGCGCCCACCGGCACTCCCTTGTTCGCGCAGTAATAATCCCACACCGCGGCCCAGGGCAGCGACTTCAATTCCTCGAAGAGCACCAGCCGCTGGGTGAAATCGCCCTCGACCTCCAGTCGCCGCAGCGTCGCAGACGGCTCGAGCAGGCCGATCAGCAGCGCCTTGATCATGTTGCGCGTGCCGATTACCCACGCCGCCACACGGTTGATGCTGGCGTCGAAATAGTCCAGCCCGAGGTGGATGCGGTCCAGCTTGCCGCTGCGCACGATCTCCTTGGCGATGGCCAGCAGTTCGTCGTCCAGCAGCACCACGTGATCGCTATCCCAGCGCACCGGGCGGCTCACGTGCAGCAACAGTCCCGGGCAGAACAGCAGCACTGAGGAGATCTTCTCCGAGATCATCTCGGTGGGATGGTAGTGGCCCGCATCCAGCGTGAGCAGCCTTTGCCGGGAGACCGCGTACCCGGTGTAGAATTCGGCCGAACCCGCCGTGTAGCTCTCCGCCCCGATGCCGAACAGCTTCGCCTCCACCGCGTCCAGGTGCAGTTTGGGATCGATGGCTTCGGCGAAGATTCGGTCGAGCGAGTCGATCAGGCGTTCGCGGGGTGCCGTGCGGTCCGCCGGGACGTCCTTGTAGCCGTCCGGAATCCACACGTTGGTCACGGTGGTGCTGCCCAACTGCCGCCCCATCTCCGCGCCGATGCGCCGGCAGGCGATGCCGTGGTCGATCCAGTACTGGCGGATCGCCGGGTCGGTATGGGTCAGGGTGAAGCCGTCGGCGGCCTTGGGGTGCGAGAAGTAAGTCGGGTTGAAGTCCATCCCCAGGCCGTTGGCCTTGGCCCAGTCGATCCAGCTCTGGAAATGCTTCGGCTCGATCTCCGTGCGGTCCACGAACTTGCCGCCGTTGTCCAGGTAGGACGCGTGCAGGTTCAGCCGGTGCTTGCCGGGGATCAGGCTGTAGGCCTTCTCCAGGTCCGCGCGCAACTCAGCCACGGTGCGCGCCTTACCCGGATAATTTCCCGTGGCCTGGATGCCGCCGCCCGAAAGCTGCGCGCCGGCGGTCTCGAAGCCGCCGACGTCATCTCCCTGCCAGCAGTGGAGCGATACCGGAATCGATTCCAGATTGCGGATCGCGGCGTCCGTGTCCACGCCGATGGCGGCGTAGCGTTCCTTGGCGGCTTGATAAGCGGATACGATGGCTTGGTCCGGCATGTGCCTGCTCCTCAGGTGAGATGAAGACACCTGAATATAGCACCTTGAAGCGTTTCAAGCCCGCGCCACTCGCTAGTTCCTGCGAGTCAGCGTAACCTTGGCTTCGATGGGTGCGCCGTTGCGCAGCACCTTCACCATGACCTCGTCGCCCGGCTTCTTCCCCTGCAGCACGTAAGTAAAATCCTGCAGGTTCTGGATCGGCTTGCCGTCGAACTCCACCATCACATCCCCGGCCTTGAAGCCGGCCTTGGCCGCCGGCGAATTCTCGCGGATGTCGGCGAACTTCACGCCCCTGGTCTCCTCGCCGAACTCCGGCACGGAGCCGAAGTAGGGTCCGTATCCGCTCACCGGTCCGGCGCCGGAACTCGAGGTATGGCCCGCCGGAGCCGCCACTTTGACGAACGCCGGACGCCCGTCCTCGTCGCCCAGCGTCTCCGCCACATCGCCCACCAGCGCGAGCAGGCGCGCCGCGGCGGGGGCATCGATCTTATCCGCCGTGTCGCTCGGCTTGTGATAGTCGGCGTGGAGCCCACTGAAAAAGAACAGTGCCGGCACCTGCTTGCTGGTGAACGACGTGTGATCGCTCGACCCTTCGCTCGCGCCCGCGGAGTAATCCACCTTCAGGTCGTACTTTGGCAGCATCGCGGCCAGCATGGGACGCAGCGTGGTCCCGCTGCCGCTGCCTCCGATGTACAGCTTGTCGCGCATGCGCCCGATCATGTCCAGGTTGATCATGGTCACGGCCTGGTCCAGCGGCAGCAGCGGATGATCCACGTAGTAGGCCGATCCGAGCAGCCCCAGCTCTTCGCCCGCGAAGGCCAAAAACAGCACGCCCCGCTTCTGCTTCGGCTGTTTGCCGAACCACCGTGCCAGTTCGATGACGCCCGCGGTGCCGCTGGCGTTATCGTCCGCCCCCGGATGCACCGTGCCGGTCTGGCTCGGAGCCAGCGAATACTGCCCGCCCAGGCCGAGATGATCGTAGTGCGCTCCGATGATCACGTACTCGCCGGTCTGGCCCGGCAGGTATGCCGCCACGTTGTGCACGGTCTTCACCGCGCGCGTCACATCCACCGTGGCTTCCACCTTCACCGAATCGGGGAACACGAAGGACTCGGGCTTTAGATCGCGGTCGATGCCCTGTTCCGTCTGAGCCAGGTTTTTGCCGGCTTCGGTGAACCACTTCTCGACCAGCCCTTCCTTCACCTGCACGAACGGAATGCCGGCGTTATTCGGCCCGGCGGCGACCCCGAACTTCTCCAGGTCGTCGGCCGCATCGGGGTGGTTCGTCCGGTCGTTGACCAGGATCACCGCCGCGGCGCCGTGCATGCGCGCGTTTGCCGCCTTGTTGGCGAACTGCGCGTGGCGGGTGAGGATCTTGCCCTCGAAGACGCTCTTGTCGTCGCTCTCCTGCGGCTCGTGGCGCAGCACCACCACGATCTTGCCCTTCACGTCCAGCCCTTCGTAATCGTCGTACCTGTACTCCGGCGCGGTGATGCCGTAGCCGGCGAAAACAACGCCGCCCGAAACCTTGCCGGAACTCGAAAAGTTGAACGGCACGAAGTCGCCCGGGCACTTTAGCGTGGTCTTGCGGCCATTCTCGGTGATGCGCAATTCGTTGCTCTTGCCGAGCGCCGCCTCCGTGGTCACCTCGAAGGGCTGCAGGTAGCTCTTGCCCGCCGGCTTCAGCCCGGCTTCCTTGAACTGCGCTTCGATCCACCGCGCGGCCTTCTCGAGTTCGGGGCTGCCGGTGGCGCGCCCCTTCATCTCCGGCGAAGCGAGATACTTCACGTCGCTGAGGTAGCGCGCTGGATCGATCGCGGCCGAGGCGGCCAGCGCGATCGAACAGGCGGCGAGCGCGCTCGCCAAAATCCACTTCGCAATCTTCATGGAGATCTATTTCTTACGTAGAGATGGCGCCGTCACCGGCTTCGGCGTTTCCAGCCCGGGCACGTTCAGCTTCACTTCGCAGCCGCAATCGTCGCCTGCGTTCTTGGCCGTTTTCTGGTACTCGATTTCCTGGTCGATGATGTTCTTCAGGTTGGCCCATTCGATGCCCTGCGGGATGCGCCGCCCGTTGATGAACATGGTCGGGGTGCCGTTGACGTTCAATTCCTGGCCTTGCGCGAGTTCGGCCTCCACCTCGGCGTCCGTGCTCTTCCCGTCGATGCAGGCCGCGAGTTTCACCGAATCCACGTTCTTCTGCTCCTTGGCCCAGCCCAGCACCTGGTCTTTCAGATTCTGCGGCGTGAGCGATTCCTGGTGCGCGTAGATCCAGTCGTGGTACCCCCAGAAGGCGTCGTTGCTCTGTGCGAACACGCATCGCCCCGCCGCCGCGGCCGCCCGGGCCCACGGATGCAGGCTGGCGATCGGAAAATCCTTGAAGTACAGCCGCACCTGCGTGGGGTAGGTCTGGATCAGGTTCTTGCGAAGCATCTCGGCTTCCACCTTGCAGTGCGGGCACTCCAGGTCGCTGAATAGCACTATCACCACCGGCGCGCCCGAGGTTCCCAATGCCGGCGCGTACTGCGTCTTCAGCTTATCGAGCTCCGGTTTGAACGGGTTGTTGCCTACGTCGTAGATGTTCCCCTGCACGATTTGCTTGCCGTCGTTTGAGACGTACAGGGTCACATCCTGAAACTGCGCCCCCTGCGAAATGCGCACGCGCACTTCCTTGAATCCCGTGAAGGGCGATGGTTTGGGGTCGTTGACCGTCACCGTGAGCTGCGCGGGTAGCACGAACAGGTGGCGGAGGTAGGCTTCCAGCGTCGGCTTGTCGAAAGCGCTTTTCGGGGTCTCGGCCCCGCTAAGTGCGAAAACAGCCAGAATCGCGGCAAAAAGGGCAAAAAACGCGCGTCGCATGCTTCCCATATTGTAAATGACGCCCGGGCCCAGAAATGGCTCCCCGGGCCGGATCGAGGCGAAAGCCCACGATCCTCGACACGCCCCCCAACCAGCACCCTCGCGCCGAAACCCCCAGACTGCCGGTGCACGCCGCCGCGCGATAATGGAATTCGTTCCCCTCGCCCATGACTTCCCAGGAATTCGAGCATTATCGCCACGAGGCCGTCCACGCACTGACGGACCTCAACGAGCAGGCCGAGAACGGCTTCCGCCTCGCCGAGTGGCCGCGCTGGTCCTACGACCTCGAAGCCGCATCGCTCGTCTTCGTCCGCGACAACGTGCCGCGCGTGATCGCCGCCATTCAGGTGGCCGGATCCACGGATGCCGAGGGCAAGACGTGGCGTTGGGGATGGGCCGACGCCGCCGTGCCCCACAAAGCCGCCGAGCGCATGGACGAGGTCCGCGCCTTCGGGGAGCGCGAAGCGATCCCGGAGCTCGCCGGCGGCACCGTGCCCGCCGACGAAAACACCGGCTGGGAGATGACCGCCATCGCCGCGCGCATCCTTGAAGGGCGCGGCGCCTTCCGCTGCGCGCGTCCCGGCGGCGGGCTCTACTACTTCGTCTACACCGCCATGGCTTTCGCGCCCGAGGCAGCCAGCGCCACCGTCGAGTGCCCCGCGCACGGACGCGGCTTCCCCACCTACCTCTGCGAACACCTGGTCGCCGACGCCGCGCAGCCCTGGTACAGCGACGAACCGGCGCCCGCAAACCCCTGGCCCGACGCGTGGTGCCGCCTCTGCGACGCCATCTACCTCGAAGAGGGCGAGTGGAACGAGCGCAACGGCCCCCGCCTGCGCGTGAAAGTGCTCTGCCACCGGTGCTACGAAGCCAAACGCAAGCTCGCCGTTCCTATCTGACGATGGTTAGTTACCGTGACGGTTAATGGTTCGGATAACCGGGGTTCCCCCGATGGATCTGAAACCTCCCTGTCCTACTCTGAAATAGGAGTCGCATCATGCTTCGCCGACTAGTGAGGCGCTTACTCAGGGAAGAACAAGGGCAGGATCTCGTCGAGTACACTCTGCTCATCGCCATGGTATCCATGGTCGCATTCGGGCTCATGTACACCACCGGCAGCACGGCCGCCAGCGCGTGGACCGGCGCCGGCAACAAGCTTCAGACCGCGTCGACCGTTGCGTCGGGAGGCTCGGCGACCTCCACTGGCGGCGGTGGCGGCCATCACGACGAGCACTGAGCCCGCCGGAACAGCAGCCACGCGCTCGCTGCCACGGCCGCTGTCCCGGTCACGAGCTTCCCTTCAAACAGCCACACCTCGGTGACTTCGGCCGTCGGCACAACCGAACAGGCGATCGCCAGTACCGTCACTCCCCATCCCGACACGGCGCTCACCCGCCGTCCCGCCTTCCACGCGCAGGCGAACAGGTATAGGAACGGCAGAAAGCCCGTAATCACCATCAGGGAAACCAGCGCCCGGTACGCCGCGGCCATGGTATCGCCAGCCTGCATCGCCACCAGCAGCAAGGACGCCACCGCGCCCAGCAGCAGAATTGCCGCGTGAGGCGTGCCCCACCTGGGGTGAACGCGGGCGAACGCCGGCGGCAGCATCCGGTCCACTCCCGCCGCGAACGGCAGCCGTGAAACACCAGTTCCCAGGCCGCCGAACTGGCCCACCGCGCTGGCCATCACCAGCACCGCAATCAAAGGCGTAAACCATCCCCCCATCACCGCGCTCGCCGCCGCGCCGGCCTGCGTGTAACCGCTCATCTCGCCGATCCGCCGCGCCGGCACCAGCACCAGCATGGCCAGAGTCGCACCAGTATAGAAGACAAACGCAAATCCCGAGGCCATCCACCCGGCGCGCGGCAGCGTACGCTTGGGGTCGTGAATCTCCGCCCCCATCAGGCCGGCCATTTCCAGGCCGCTCATCGCGTAGGCGAAACCGGCCCACGAATTCACCGTGTCCCAGGTCCACACCGGCCGGATGTCGATGGCGGTCGCCGATCCCCGCCGCATCGCCACCAGCACCGCCGCCAACACCAGCAGCACGCCCGCAGCCCACGTCGCCGCCGCGCCCAGGTTCTCGGTCCACTTGCCGATCCGCATTCCGATAAGGTTGGTGCCGAGCGCGATCCAGATCGCCGCCAGCGCCACCGCCATCAGCACGCCGCGGTCGGCGGCCAGGTGCGCCCACCTCCCGCCCAGCCCTTCGATTCCCGCGCTCATGTAGAACAGCGCCGCGCTCGGGAACCACACCGCGATCCCCACCCAGTAGCACCAGAAGCACAGGAACGCCGGCCAGCGTCCGAAATCGTTGCGCGTCCACAGGTAGAAGCCGCCGGTCCCGGGATACTTCGCCGCCAGCGCGCCCACGGCGTTCGCCAGCGGCGCCATGAACAATACCGCGGCCAGCAGCCACAACGTCACCGCGCCCGGGCCGAAATGCGCCGCGGCGGGAATCCAGCGCGTCCCCACGATGCAGGTCACCGCGAACAAGGTCAGGTCGCGCAGCCTGAGTTCGCGTTTCAGTTCCGCCGCGGGCGGCGCCGCCTCAGCCACGCTCGCGCTCGCCGCGCAGTTCGATCCCGATGCGCCGCAGTCCTTCCGCCAGGAACTCCGGCCGCCCCCCCAGCCACACCCGGATGTAGCCCTCCAGACCCAGGTGCGCGCCGGGCACGATCAGCACGCTCTGCTTCGTCCGCACACGCTCGCACAACTCCACGCTCGGGGTCGCCGACCCGTACTTCATCAGGCACAGCGCGCCGGCGCGCGGCTCGCGGAACGTGAGGAATCCGCCGAAGCCTTCCACCCAGGCGCGCATCACCGGCAGGTTCGCCCGCAGAATCTCCCGCGTGCGCGCGTACAGCGTCTCGCGATTGCGCACGGCCACCCGCGCCACGGCGTCGGAGATCTTGTTCGGTCCGATTGTGATGTAATCGTGCTGGCTCCAGCAGTCCGCGACGAGGCTTTCCGGCCCCGCGATCCACCCGATCCGCACCCCCGGGATGCCGAACGCCTTGGAGAGCCCGCTGGTCACGATCACGCGGTCGCTCATTCCCCAGAAGCTCGCGGTGCGCGGGCAGTGGATCTCCGCGCCCTGGTACACCTCATCGGCCAGCAGGTACGCGCCCATCTCCTCGCAGCGCGCCACCATGCGCCGCATCGCCGCCTCGCTTAGCACGCTGCCGGTCGGGTTGTGCGGATTCGACAGGTACACCAGCCGCGTCTTCGGTCCCACCGCGCGCTCGAACTCCTCCCAATCCGGCTCCCAATCGCGCTTCATGCGCAGGCGGAACGTGTTTACCTTCGCGCCCAGGCTGCGCGGCACGCCGCCGAACTGCATGTAGTTCGGGACTTCGAACGCCACCTCGTCGCCGGGGCGGATCAGCGCCAGCGCCAGCAGGTAATTCGCCTCGCTGGTGCCGTTGGTGACCTCGATGCGGTCCACGCCGGCCCCGGGATACATGGCGCACAACTCTTCCCGCAGCGCCACCGTCCCGTTGCTCTGACTGTAGCCCAGCGGCATCTCCAGGATGGCGTCGAGGTCCAACCCCATCTCCGCCATCTCCCGCAGGCTCACCGGACGCACGCCGCTTTCGCTCATGTCCAGTTCGACCACGTTCTCCCAGGTCGATTGCATCCGCTCCATCTCGAAGAGGTCGATCTTCATGCCGTTGCCGTGACCTTCCCGTATACGTATTCGGCGATGTACAGGTCTTCCACGCCCAGCCCGGTGAAATCGCACACCGTGATCCCGCCCGGCGCCACCGGACGCGGGTTCTCGCAGAGATCGCCGACCTCCACCGCCCGCCCCCACAGGTCCGGCGCGTGCTGCAGTTCGCCGAGTTTTTCGCATTGCGGCCTGGAATCGGCCAGCACCAGCGCGGCGCGCCGCAGGATCGCGGCTTCCAGTTCCTGCTTCCCCGGCGTGTCCGCGCCGATCGCCGAAATGTGCGTGCCCGGCTCGATCTCCGGGGCGTAGAGCAGCGGTCCGCGCGATGCCGTGCAGGTCACGATCAGGCGGCACTCGCGCGCCACCTCGGCCGGCGTTCGCGCGACCTCCACCCTCCCGGCCTCCGGCGCCGCCGCGCGCACATCGCGCGCGCACGCCGCGGCGTGTTCGGGCGAGCGTCCCCAGATCACAATCCGCTCCGGCGCCAGCATCTGCGCATGCAGCGCCGCGCTCAAACGCGCCTGAATTCCCGTGCCCAGGATGCCGACCGCGCGGTCCCTTCGGCCCAGTTCGCCCGCCACCATCGCGGCCGCGGCCGCCGTGCGCACGTCGGTGAGGTGTCCGCCATCGGCCAGGAACGCCACCGGATCCCCCGTCTCGGCGGAAGAGAGCAGCATCATCCCGTTGCCCGCCGGCAGGCCGCGCGCCGCGTTGCCCGGAAACGTAGCCGCGATCTTCAGCGCGAAATAGCCTCCGCCGCGGCGATAGCTGGATTTGATGTGGACCTCGGCGTCCTGGGTGGGGATCTCCAGGTGCATCGGCATCGGCATCTCGCACTCGCCGCGCGAGTACGCGATCGCCGCGTCTCGCATGCGGCCGACGATTTCGGGGTATCGCAGAACCCGCCGGATTTCGTCGAGGGGAAGGATGCGCACCGGCAATCATTGTAGTGCGCCCCCGGGAAGGACGCCAACCCCGGGGTGGCGCCCGGCGCCCGGCCTGACAAGGATGCGCCACCCGCTACAATGTCCCCTGCATGCGCCCCGTCTCCGGGCTGCGATGGTGGATCGCCGTCCTGATCCTGCTCGCCACCCTGATCAATTTCCTCAACCGCCTCACCGTCAGCGTGCTCGCCCCGGTCATCACCGCGCAGCTTCACCTGAGCGCCACCGGCTTCGCCTCCATCACCAACTCCTTCCTCATTGCATACACCTTCAGCCAGGCGATCTCCGGACGGCTCTATGATGCCATCGGCAACCGCCGTGGGTTCTCGCTCTCGATCGTGGTCTGGTCGCTCGCCTCCATGGCCCACGCTTTCGCCACCGGACTCTTCAGCCTCAATTGCTTCCGCTTCCTGCTCGGCCTGGGCGAGGCCGGCAACTGGCCCGGCGCCGCCAAGGTCATCGCCGAATGGTTCCCGCCGCGTCAGCGCGCCTTCGGCATGGCGCTGTTCAACAGCGGCGTCTCCATCGGCAGCGTGCTGGCTCCGCCGCTGATCGTCGGCATCGAAGAGGCCTTCGGCTGGCAGGCCACGTTCCTCGCTATCGGCGCGCTCGGCTTCCTGTGGCTCGCGCTGTGGCTGGCCTTCTACCAGCCCCCCGAACGCCATCCGCGCATCACCGCGGAGGAACTCGCGCTCCTGCGCGCGCACCGCGCCGGTGCCGCCGCCGCGCCGCGGCCGGCGTGGCGCAGCCTGCTCCGCCGCCGCCAGACCTGGGCCATCGTCCTCTCCCGTTTCTTCTGCGATCCCGTGTGGTGGTTCTACATCACCTGGCTGCCGCTCTATCTCTTCCAGGTGCACGGCTTCAATCTGAAGGAAATCGGGCAGTTCGCCTGGCTGCCCTACGTCGCCGCCGACGCCGGCAGCCTCTTCGGCGGCTGGGCCTCGGGCGCCCTCATCTCCCGCGGCTGGACCACCGACCGCGCCCGCAAGAGCGTGATCCTGCTCGGCGCCATCTGCATGTGCGCCGGCCTCTTCGCGCCGCGCACCCACACCGCCGCTTCCGCGCTCGCTCTCATCGCCTGCGTGCTGTTCGGCTTCCAGACCTGGATCAACAACGTCCAGACCACGCCCGCCGACTGGTTTCCCGATACCGCCGTCGCCAGCGTCGCTGGACTCGGCGGCATGGGCGCGGGCATCGGGGCCATGCTCTTCACCCAGGCCACCGGCTTCGTGGTGGACCGCTTCTCCTACACCCCGATGCTCGTCGTCGCCGGAGCGCTGCCTCTTGCCGGCACCGCGCTGCTCTTTCTTTTGGGCGGCCCCATCCACCAGCTATCATTCGAAAAGAACGACCTATGACCAACTACATGGATTTAACGGGGAAAGTCGCGCTGATTACCGGAGCCAGTTCCGGCATCGGCGCGTCGGCCGCGGAGGTCTTCACCGGCCTCGGCGCCAAAGTCGCCATCGGCTATCATCGCAACCGCGAAGGCGCCGAACAGGTCGCCGCTAAAACCGGCGCGCTCGCCCTCCACGCCGATGTGCGCGAAGAGAGCGCCGTCCGCGCCCTCATCGACGAGGCCGCCGCGAAGCTCGGCCCCATCGACATTCTGGTGAACAACGCCGGCTCACTGGTCGAGCGCATGAAGATCCGCGAGATCACCGCCGAAAAGTGGGACGATATCTTCCGCCTCAACCTGACCAGCGCGGTGCTCTGCTCGCAGGCCGTGGTGCCCTCGATGATCGAGCGCGGGAGCGGTGCGATCGTCAACGTCGTCTCCATCGCCGGACGCAACGGCGGCGGCCCCGGCGCGCTGGCGTATTCCTCAGCCAAGGGCGCGCTCATCACCTTCACCAAGGGCCTCGCGAGGGAACTCGCCCCCTTCGGCATCCGCGTCAACGCCGTCTCCCCCGGGGTGATCGATACGCCATTCCACCAGGTCTTCTCCACGCCGGAGATGATCCGCAACTTCGTCGCCGGCATTCCCATGGGCCGCACCGGCGCTCCGCTGGAGTGCGCCACAGCCATCGCCTTCCTGGCCTCCAACGCCGCCGCCTACATCACCGGCGAAACCCTCGAAGTCAACGGCGGCCAGTTGATGCTGTAGGCGCAAGCTGACCTCCATCATGTAGCAACCGTCCCTACCGCGCCTCGAACCCGGCGTGCCGCCGCCCTCGGTTATCATGGTCAGCGAGGAGCGAACGTGGAGTACAGGTTCCTGGG